>NZ_CP041666.1:1205132-1506415 GCF_007301515.1 Radiobacillus deserti | reverse complement strand
AATCTTAGCTTCTAACGACTTACCAATTGTTTTAGCAGTACGTGCTTCTTCCAGTGCTTTTAAGACATCGTCACGCACTTCCATGAACAAGTCCCATTTTGCTTTTAGCTCATCTTGACCTTCTACTTCAACAGCTTCTGGCATATCCGTCAATTGAACACTTTCATCTTCCACTCCTGGGATGTAAGCCCACACCTCTTCAGCGGTGTGTGTAAGAATTGGTGATAGCATTTTAACTAATGCTGTAACGATATCATAGTACACCGTTTGAATACTTCTTCTTCTTGGGCTATTTTCCGCTTCGATATAAATAATATCTTTCGCAAAATCTAAGTAGAAGGAGCTCAGATCGATTGAACAGAAGTTGTGAATATTTGAATAGATCGTAGAAAATTCATAATGGTCATACGCATGACGAACTTTCTTAATCAAATCTTGTAGCTTCACAAGCATATATTTATCTACTTCTTGCAAGTCTTTTTCTGCTACACGGTGCTTGCTAGGATCAAATCCGTGTAAATTTCCAAGCATAAAGCGGAACGTATTACGGATTTTACGGTATCCTTCTGATGTTTGTTTAATTATTTCGTCTGAAATACGAACATCGGCTTGATAATCTACAGATGCAACCCATAAACGAAGAATGTCCGCACCGTATTGCTTCATAATTTTAGAAGGTACTACTGTATTTCCGATTGATTTACTCATCTTACGACCTTGCCCGTCTAACGTAAACCCGTGACTAATGATCGTTTTATACGGAGCTTTACCTGTTACAGCAACCGCTGTTGATAAAGAAGAGTTAAACCAACCACGATATTGATCGGAACCTTCTAAATAAACATCTGCAGGTCTTTGTAATTCAGGTCGTCCTTCTAATACCCCTTGATGAGAGGAACCAGAATCGAACCAAACATCCATGATATCTGTTTCTTTGGTGAACTGGCCATTCGGACTATGCTCGGACGTAAACCCTTCTGGTAAAAGCTCTTTTGCATCCCATTCGAACCAGATGTTAGACCCATGCTCTGCAAATAGATCAGAAACGTGATTAATTGTTTCCTCTGTAATGATTGGTGTACGGTCTTCTGCGTAAAATACCGGAATTGGAACACCCCACGTACGTTGGCGAGAAATACACCAATCCTCACGATCTCGCACCATATTGAAGAGTCTAGTTTCTCCCCAACCTGGGTACCATTGTACTTGTTTAATTTCTTCTAAAATTTCATCTCGAAAATCTTTTATCGAAGCAAACCATTGATTCGTTGCTCTGAAAATAGTAGGTTTCTTCGTTCTCCAATCATGTGGATACGAGTGTGTAATAAATTCTAGTTTTAATAATGCTCCAACTTCTTCTAGCTTTTGCGTGATTTCTTTATTGGCTTTATCGTAGAACAACCCTTCAAAACCAGGCGCTTCTTCCGTGAAATTCCCTTTTTCGTCTACTGGACATAGAACTTCTAATCCGTACTTCTTCCCAACTAAAAAGTCATCTTCCCCGTGTCCAGGAGCAGTATGGACAAGTCCTGTACCACTTTCTGTTGTAACATGTTCCCCTAATACGATTAAAGAATCCCGATCATAGAACGGGTGCTGTGCAACTAGATTTTCTGCTTGTTGTCCTTTAAAAGTTTGAACAACTTCTGTGTTTTCCCACTCAAGTTTTGTTGTGACTTCCTCTAACATATCATTCGCCACAATAAACTTGTCGTTGTTTACTTTTACGACCGCGTATTCTAGATTCGGATGTAAGCTAATTGCTAGGTTAGCTGGTATTGTCCAAGGCGTAGTCGTCCAGATGATGAACTTTTCGTCTCCTTTTAACAAGGCTTTTCCGTCCTTAACCTGGAATGCTACGTAAATCGATGCAGACCGTTTGTCTTGATATTCAATTTCTGCTTCTGCTAATGCAGATTCAGAAGAAGGAGACCAATAAACTGGCTTTAACCCTTTATATATATACCCTTTACGTGCCATTTCTCCAAACACTTTGATTTGTGCTGCTTCATAGTCTTTCGTTAACGTGATATAAGGATTTTCCCAGTCTCCACGTACGCCTAATTGTTTAAACTGAGTACGTTGACGATCTACTTGTTCTAAGGCATATTCTGCACATTTTTGACGGAATTCAGCTACTGTCATTTTCTTACGGTCGATTTTTTTCTTTGCTAATGCAGATTCAATCGGTAATCCATGTGTATCCCAACCTGGTACATACGGAGCATGAAAGCCTGCCATTGATTTATAACGAACGATGAAATCCTTTAACACTTTGTTCATCGCATGCCCCATGTGAATATCTCCATTAGCATACGGAGGTCCATCATGTAAAACAAAAAGCGGACGTCCTTCTGTACGTTTTTGCACCTTCTCGTACATATTCATTTGATCCCATTCTTCTTGCATTTTTGGCTCTTTATTTGGCAAGTTACCTCGCATAGGAAATTCTGTTTGAGGCATTAATAATGTTTGTTTATAATCCATCTTCGTGTTCCTCCTTTTTTATTGCGGAAAGACCTTACTTTCGAACAAAAATAAAAGAGCCCCTCTAATCCCAAAAGGGACGAGAAGGACTCGCGGTACCACCCTTATAGATTATGAAATTTTACTCATACTTCATAATCCTCTTAGCTATTCGTAACGGGAATGAACCGTCCATCTCTACTCAGGTATCTTTTCGAATGGATACTTAAGGGTGATGTTCTAAAAGTGTTTGGATCAGGCTTCCACCATCCCTGAATCGCTTTTACCAGTGAAGCACTTTTATACTGTCCCTGTCATTGTATGTCTCATCATTTACATGAAATCTTGGTCTTTTGTTAATGAATTATATGTAATATTACGATTAACGTCAAGCCCGAACAAGAAAACTTACTCCTCTCGACCTTGTCCATCTCCAAGATCTACATCAAATAGCCCATCCCAATCTCCATTTTCGATCAGATCAAGCTGCGCTTCTACCAACATTTTCAAACGTGTACGAAATACCTTTGCTTGTTTCTTTAGCTCTTCTACTTCAATCGAAATCTTTCTCGATTTATGCAAGGCTTCGTTTATAATTCGGTCCGCATTTTTCTCCGCTTCTTTAATAATAAGCTTCGATTCTTTGGCTGCATTTCCTTTTACTTCTTCTGCGGTTTCCTGTGCAATAAGAATTGATTTATTTAATGTTTCTTCAATATTTGTAAAATGACCTAATTTCTCATTTAGGTAATCTACCTTTTCTTTAAGCTCTTTCTTTTCACGAATTAATAATTCGTAGTCCTTAATCACTTGATCGAGGAACTCATTTACTTCATCCTCGTCATATCCTCTAAAACCTCTTGTAAATTCCTTATTATGAATATCTAATGGCGTTAATGGCACGAAAGACGACCTCCCTTAAAATAGCTATTGTCCAATATCCATAAAAATCGTAATGATATCTATCTTAAAATTCGACAGAAACCAAGATAATCCTGCAAAATATAAAAATTAATTCAATTTTTCAATCGTTACTTTATATTTCTCTTTTTTTGTAAGTCCTTGAATACTCTTTAATCTACTTCTTCCTTTTCCTCTAACGGATATCATATCCTCTTGCTGGATTGCAAATGACGGGTCTTCCACTGTACGAAAATTAACTTTCACTAATCCTTTTTGGATATATCCATTTGCTTGCTGACGAGACATACGATAGGTTTCTTTCAGGACAACATCTAATCGCAAGGAAGAAATAGTGCTTTCTTGCGGAACCCATTGTGAATCGTTCGGGAGCTTATTATCTAGAGAAACCTCTTTAAATTGCACTTTCGCCTTTTTAATTTCTGTTAAATTAGTTAGGACATACGGAGAAATATCAGAACTCACTACTATTTGAACCGTTCCATCTTTGACAGTAAGATCACCAAGTTTTTTACGTTGAATACCGAGCGATAAAAAAGCCCCCAACACATCTCTGTGTTCTAGCGTAACAAACTTTTCGGGATAGCTTGCCTCTAAAAGCACAATCTCAAAATGATCAGAAGTAATCTCTTCATAAAATGGAGCAAGGATCGCTTTTTTCCGTTCTGCGGACGGGTCTCCACCAAACACATCATGCTTGAATTCTGAATCCTTCCCAATAAGAGAGGAAAAAATCATTTGTTCTCTAGGATCTAAAAAATCACTAAGTTTTACAATATGATTTCTACTCACGTCTTCCTTCCAAGAGAGGACTTGATCAATAAATGGTTGTTCTTCTTTTCGAAAATGTTGGTATAAATCCATAATGAACCTCCCTCTCTTAACAAGAAAAAAGCCTGGCTAAGACCAAGCTTTTACTCTCCCAATACCTAAAGCATGCTAAATAAAACCGTTAATCCATTTATTGCAAATCTTAGTACAAGAATAGCCACAATTGGAGAGATATCGATCATACCAAGTGGTGGAATAATCTTCCGAAATGGTTCTAAATATGGTTCGCAAATTCGACCCAAGAACTCCCCGAAAGAAGATTCTCTTGCTCCTGGGAACCAGGATAAAAGAATATACGCAATCAACGCAAACGTGTAAAATTGGATTGCGTAATATAATAGTGTAAACAACAAATCCATTACCTATCACCCTTTAGTTAGACAGCTCAGTACTCTTCCTCTTCAAGCATGTCCGAGATTGAACCTGAAACATCAACGTTATCAGGTGTACAAAGAAACGTATTATCTCCAAGCTTTTGGATTTGACCAGATACGGCATACACCGTCCCGCTTAAAAAGTCTACAATACGTTTTGCTTGTGCATAATCGACACGTTGTAAATTAATTACAACTGCGCGACGATTCACAATTTGATCCGCAATTTCCTGCGCTTCACTGTATGAACGCGGTTCGCAGAGCACCACCTTTGATGTACTACTCTGTACGCTTTTTAAGCTTACCACATTTCGATTTTTCCGGGAAAGTGTTTCAGGAATATCAATGTCCGCTGCTTCTTCTTCTACATATTCAAATTCATCTTCGTAATCTGTAAAGAACGTCTTTATTTTATTCTTTAAACTCATCTTCTCCACCCCATATTAATTTGATCCAACTAATTTTGTCCCAATACGAATATGAGTCGCACCTTCCTCGATAGCAATTTGATAGTCATTACTCATTCCCATTGATAAGTAGGAACATGGTGCATAGTCTAATTGCTTTTTGTTGATGTCATCTCTTAATGCTCGTAATGTTGAAAATGTCTGACGTAAAATGGATTCATCGTCGACATGTGGCGCCATTGTCATCAGACCAACCACTCTGACATTTGTGTAAGGTGCTAGTTTTTCTATGAAGCTATGTACGTCATCTGGATGAAGACCATGCTTTGACTCTTCTCCACTCGTATTGACTTGCACAAAACAATCGATTGATTTCGTAGCACGTTTATGAATTTCTTTCGCAAGGGACATTCGATCTAAAGAATGGATCATATCTACTTTGTCGATGAGGTCCTTTACTTTTCTCGACTGAAGAGATCCAATAAAATGCCAATGTACTTTTCCAGTTACATGTTGGTATTTGTCTATAAGTCCTTCTAGGCGATTTTCCCCTAAATGACAAATTCCCTTGTCGACTGCTTCTTGTGCTCGTTCTATTGTAACATATTTTGTCACACCAATAACGGTAATTTCGTCATGATTTCTGCCGACTTTTTCGCAAGATTGTCTAACATTGTTTAATATCGTAGATAAATTGGCTTCCAGTGACAAGGACATACCTCTCCTTCCCTTTATTTATATCCGATAAAACCAAGCATTCTACCAGTTTTCCCTTCATTTCGTCGATGTGAAAAAAATAAATCTTCTTCGTCATACGTGCAGTAGTTTGTAGTGTATATGTTTGCTTTTAGTATTCCTTGTTTTACGAGAAATTCCTTATTTAAGGATTGTAAATCTAACAAATAATGGATCTCATTTTGTTGCTGTACCGCACTTTGATGGTATTCTTTTGGAATATGTTGAATCACATTATCATCCACTTGATAATTCGCCTTACCAATGCATGGACCAATTGCAACCTTCAATGTTTCACGATTAGCACCTTGATTCAGCAAGGCTTGCACCATTTTAGCTGCCATTCCATCTACCGTTCCTCGCCATCCTGCATGGGCAATTCCAACCCAACCGGTGTTGGGATCAAAGAAAAATAGTGGTACACAATCTGCAAAAAAAGCCGCACAAATAGTCTTTTTCGATTTCGTTATAAGACCGTCACAAGCAGGAATAGCACTTTCTAATGCGGTACTTCCTTTCCCACGATCCTTCTCGGAAACAATATAAATATTCGTTGAATGAACTTGCTCCGCAAACACCCAGTTATCTAGTGGAATCCCTATATAGTCTGCTAGTCTATGTCGGTTTTTAACTACCGTTTCCGGATAGTCTCGGACATGCAACCCCAAGTTCAAAGAACGATAGGGCTCTGTGCTATAGCCACCAACTCGTGTAGAAATTCCAGCTATAAGATTTTCATCCCACTCCTCCCAATCGGCCAGGGAAACAAAGGAGGGATGGTTAAGTTGAAAAGGTTCTGTCATGCGGTCTCGCCTCCTACATGCCACTTATTTTATCATATATCGACTATTTTTGTAGGATTAGTCCTCTAAATGAGTGGCATTCAATTGTGGATTCCCATTTTTACGAATGAGTATGACATCTTTCCCAATGGTCAAAATATGATCCCAAGGAATTTTTATTTCTTCATCTTTTCCGAATAACCCCATCACTTTCCCTTTTAATCCTACAATGAGATGTGTGATTCGGCCACGTTCTCCGTCGATTTCTAAGTCTGTAATATTACCAAGTCTTCTTCCTTCTTCCACAACAATGATATCCTTTATTTGCAGTTCAGATAGAGTAACCATTTTATCCCCACCTTTTATTTCCTATATAGACATACTATGCAAGAGGCTGTCTGATTATCTTGAAAGTGGACTTTTTCATTTGGTTACCAGGCAAATTTTTGATACAGGAACAAAAGATAAAAAGAAAAGCTGACTTTATGAGTCGTGCTACGACTTTAAGTCAGCTTACTGCTTACCTTATTCAAACATTTCTTTATTCATTTCTTGTATTGCTGCTTTTTCTAACCGAGATACCTGTGCCTGAGAAATTCCGATTTCTTCCGCAACCTCCATTTGTGTCTTCCCTTGGAAAAATCGCTTATTTAAGATCATTTTTTCACGCTCATTTAAACGGTGCATACCTTCTTTTAATGATAGCTTATCCAACCAGTCAGAATCTTTATCTTTATCATCACTAAGTTGATCCATAACGTAGATTGGATCACCACCATCATTATAGATAGGTTCAAAAAGGGATACAGGATCTTGAATAGCATCCATTGCAAACACGATATCAGAATGTGGAACACCCATTTCCTCTGCAATTTCCATAGGAGTTGGGTCTTTAGATGTCTTACTTATAAGTTTTTCCCTAACTTGCAGTGCTTTATATGCTGTATCTCGTAAAGATCTTGATACACGAATCGGGTTATTGTCACGCAAATATCTGCGAATTTCACCAATAATCATTGGAACTGCATAGGTGGAGAACTTTACATTTTGTCCTAAATCAAAATTATCGATAGATTTCATTAAGCCGATACATCCAACTTGGAATAGATCATCTCCGTACTCCCCGCGGTTATTAAAACGTTGAATAACACTTAGAACGAGCCGCAAATTTCCATTTACTAACTGCTCTCTTGCGGAATAATCCCCTTCTTGCATTTGTTTAAATAGTTTTCTCATTTCATCGTTTTTAAGAACGGGCAACTTTGATGTGTCTACTCCGCAAATCTCTACTTTATGTCTTGTCATGATTTACCCTCCCTGTGGAGATATGTTATTCAGTGAACAGTATCTCCCCAGAGAGGAATTTTTATGCAAAACAGCCCTTGAGTTCTAATGAAATCAAGGGCTGTATCGTTGTTATATGAAGGCTTAGACCATTTTATTAAATTCTTTTTGAAGACGACTAATGATTTTCTTTTCCAGACGGGAAATATAAGATTGGGAAATACCTAACATGTCCGCCACGTCTTTCTGTGTTTTTTCTTCTTCTCCTATTAGTCCGAAACGAAGCTCCATAATCTGTTTTTCCCGATCATTCAGTTGTTCTAAAGCTGTCTTTAACAGCCCTTTATCGACACTTACTTCTAAGTCCTTCGTTGTCACATCTTCTTCTGTGCCAAGAACATCGGAAAGTAAGAGTTCATTCCCATCCCAATCAATATTTAACGGTTCATCAAAAGAAATCTCTGATTTCAGCTTATTATTTCTTCTTAAATACATTAAGATCTCATTTTCAATACACCGAGAAGCATACGTTGCTAATTTAATTTTCTTTTCAGGATTAAATGTGTTGACTGCCTTAATTAACCCTATGGTGCCTATGCTAATCAAGTCTTCAATGTTTATACCTGTGTTCTCAAATTTTCGTGCAATATACACAACTAAGCGAAGGTTTCGCTCAATTAACATTGATCTTGCTGCTTTATCTCCTTTCGGAAGACGTTTTAATAATTCTTGCTCTTCTTCCTTCGATAAAGGAGGTGGTAAAGCTTCACTTCCACCAATATAGTAAATTTCATCTGTTTTTAACCCAAGTTTGATTAAAAGTTTGTACCACCAAAGTCGAATGGTCAACTTCCATTTCATCATCTGTTCCCCTCTCCTTTATCTCTTTGTAATTAAGCGGAAGTGGCTACTGAATGTTTAAACAGTTGCGGATGTAAAAGACAATGATAGCTTCCATCTGCTGATAATTCTCCAAATTGAACACCAATAAGAATCTTATTGGTAGAAATTTGCGTTTCACCAAATTTCACTTGAAGTTGGTCTGGCTTAATGACAATCATAAATGTTCGATTCCCATCTACCCCTTGATAAGGGACAATTTGAATGAATGTTTCCCATTTACTTGGAATAGCATCAAATGAGAGATTTTCTTGAGCCTCCTCTAATTCATGAAGCTCTGAACTGGAAAACCAATGACTCATAAAAGATTGATCGCATATTACCACAGGCTTTCTAGAAAATGGATCAACTAGTTGATTCCCGCTATCCACATAACCACTCGTTGTGAAACTTTGATTTCTAATTTCCAACGTCACTTCATATACTTGATCAAGACGAAACTTTTCCCATGCGTGCTTGTCCATTCTGGATTTCGTAAAGCTCCAAACAATGGGAAATCCGATGCCTACAAATAGCCAGCTAACTTGATCTCCATACCCTGATTGAAAGGTTAAAATACTACTGCTTGTTGCTTGAAACTGATTACCTAAAAGAAAATGTAATCCGATGAGCCCGCCACCAAGAGCAAACGAAACAAAATAAAAAAACAACAATTGTTTCACATATTGTCGATAGTTTCCAAACCCGAATGCACACCAAACGATAAGCAGTGAATACATGACTTTCCCAATTGGGGATATCACGATAGTGTCAGGATAAAAGACGGAAATAGGAACGAGCAGTGATGCTATAAACGCACCAAAAAAAATTCGGAAACGTTTTGTAGGAAGACGAGTGATAGATACAGTTAACAGTAAAATCATCCAATCTAACAAAATATTTAATAGCCAGACTGCGTCTAAATAGATTGTCACGTCTTTCTTCCTTTCCGATGTACCTTTTTCGGATTTGTAGTAAGTATATCGAAGTCTGAATCAGAAGTCTGTCACATTTTGGATGGTGGAAAGGACTAATTTTTAGAACTTATTAGTGATTTTGTCAGATTTCTTTTGGCATAATTTCAAGCTCGATTGCATAGGGACATGAATGAGAGGAAGGGAACTAAAATAGTAGTTTGGGTATATTTTCCTTATCGAAAGTGAAGCCACAGTAAGATAAGCAGAAAATAGCAATAGAATTTCATTGAACGATACTAGTTCAACAGCTAAAAAAAGACCAAATCTCAAGGATTTGGTCTTTGGAAAACATTGATTTATCTTCTACGATTACGATTACGAAGGAACGTTGGGATATCAAGTGTGTCTTCTTCTTGCTTTACTTTTTGAGAAGGTTGTACCGCTTCTCTACGAACTTCTTCTCTACGTTTCTCTGTCGGTGCATTCGTTACTGGACGTTGTTTTGGTTGATTAGGTTGAAGCTGCGCTTCATCAAAACCAGTTGCAATGACAGTTACGATAATCTCATCTTTTAAATCCTCGTTGATAACTGAGCCAAAAATGACATTTACTTCTTGATCTGCTGCAGAAGTCACAAGATCTGCCGCCTCTTGTACTTCATATAGACTAAGGTTAGCGCCACCTGTAATATTCATTAAAACACCGTGTGCGCCATCGATAGACGTTTCTAGAAGAGGAGATGAAATTGCTTTTTTAGCTGCTTCGATAGCTCTATTTTCACCCGTAGCTGTACCGATCCCCATCAGAGCAGAACCTTTATCAAACATGATGGTTTTAACGTCCGCAAAGTCTACGTTGATAAGTCCTGGTTTTGCAATCAAATCAGAGATACCTTGAACACCTTGACGAAGGACATTATCCGCTTCACGGAACGCTTCCAGCATTGGCGTGTTTTTATCAACAATTTCTAACAAACGATCATTCGGAATGACAATTAATGTATCTACATTCGATTTAAATGCATCGATACCAGAAACCGCTTGTGTGGAACGTCTTCTACCTTCGAAGCTAAATGGTCGTGTCACTACACCAACAGTAAGAGCACCTAGTTCTTTTGCCACTTGAGCAATAACAGGTGCCGCACCAGTACCAGTTCCACCACCCATACCAGCTGTCACGAATACCATATCCGCACCTTTTAAAGCTTCTTCAATTTGTTCTTTACTCTCTTCAGCAGCTTTTCTTCCGACCTCTGGGTTTGCGCCAGCCCCTAAACCTCTGGTCAATTTACCACCGATTTGCATTTTCACTTCTGCTTTAGAAAGGTTCAATGCTTGAGCGTCTGTGTTTACCGCAATAAATTCAACACCTTCTACACCATGTTCAATCATTCTGTTAACGGCGTTGCTTCCGCCACCACCGACACCAATTACCTTTATCGTTGCAAGCTGATCCATATTTGTATCAAACTCTAACATCTTTCGTTCCTCCTAATTTGCTAGTTTACAAGATTCATGAAGTATATTTCCTGTTTGTATTGTATGGGAACGCTTATTTAATCAAAGAAATACTTAAACAAATTAGCGATTCCAGATTCCTTTTTCTTACCTGTTTGCTGATCAGGTGTTTCTTTAGGTTTTACAGTACGTTTTGGTTTTTGTGGTCTAGGTGCTTCGACATCTTCCAGACTAACCGAAGGCTCCATATGTTTCCCTTGAATTTTCGCATTTCGATAAGCAAATTTCAAAATTCCAACACCGGAAGTAAATTGAGGCTCTCTTACTCCTATGTAATCTGGAATTGCAACACGTACATTAGATTGGAATAGGTCCTGAGCTAATTCTAACGCTCCTGGCATACTCATCGTTCCACCAGTCAATACGTACCCTCCAGCTAAATCACTATAGCCCATTTTTCGTATTTCTCTTTCTGCAAACCCATATATTTCTTCTAATCTAGCTTCAATCATATCAGAAATTTGCAGTTGATTAAACGTCTGGCGTTTATTGCTTCCAATAATCGAAGCTTCAAACGTTTCCTCTTCTTGCGCATCATCAAAAAAAGCATGTCCATGATTCATTTTGATATCCTCAGCATCTTCTGAAGATGTGCGTAATCCAATTGACAAGTCTTTGGTAATGTTTTCGCCACCTAATGCAACCACACTGGTGGAAACAAGATGATCATTTTCGAATACAGAAACAGTAGTACTGCCACCACCTACATCAATTAAGGCAACACCTAAATTCTTCTCATCTTTGGAAAGGGCGATGGAGCCTGACGCAAGAGGTTGTAAGCAAATATCAGATACTTCTAAGTTTGCTCGCTCCACACACTTCAAAATATTATGTAGCAGTGTTTTCGAACAAGTGATAATGGTCCCTTCCATTTCAAGACGAACCCCAATCATGCCTCGAGGGTCATTGATCTCGTCCAAACCATCCACAATGAATTGTCTTGGTATCACGTCAATAATTTCTCTTTCAGGTGGTATGGAAATAACCTGTGCTGCATCTATAACTCTACGAATATCCTCGTCTCCGATTTCCCGATTTTCACTGGAGACAGCAACCACACCGTGACAAGGCTGAAGCTGAATATGATTTCCGTTCACACCAACAATCACTCGATCAATATGCATGTCTACCATACGTTCCGCTTGCTCCACAGCTGTCTTTATAGACTGAACTGTTTGATCAATATCTACAATGGCACCTTTTTTCATTCCATTTGATTTTGCTGTGCCAACGCCAATGATATTTAAAGAATCATTAAGAACTTCACCGATAATTACTTTAATTTTTGATGTACCTATATCCAGACTGACTAGTATTTCGTTGTTGTTCAAAAAAGGCACCTCCTATTATTAAGGCATCTGAATAGTTCAAATATTAACGAATATTTGTAACAATTACAATCCATTTCCACCAATAAATAGTACAATGGCGAATTTTACTAATTTTATGAGAATAACGAAAATGATTTACTCTTTCTATTATAGCAAGAAAGCTACTATTATTTATAGAGGAAATTCAACACAAAACGACTATTTCCTCTATTTTTCTTAATTATTTTTCAATTTGCTTGGACTTTTTATGATTTTCGATTAATCTTCTCCTAATTATGGCAATATTTTGGAAGAGACGAACACCGAAAGCAAACACTGCAGCTAAGTACAAATCAATGCCTAACTGGACACCGAAAAAGGCTAAAAATGCAGCAAGCGCTATATTGAAAAAGAACCCGCTTATAAAGACCTTTTCATCAAAGGTTTGATCCAAGTGAGCTCGAATTCCTCCAAAAAGAGTGTCCAGTGCTGCTAGGACGGCAATAGAAAGATAATTAGAATATTCCTCTGGAACCGTTATATCAGTTAGCAAGCCTAAGAACAAGCCAATGATTAAAAATAAAGCTGGTAACCACATTTACTCTTCACCTGTTTCTGATCTTTCTTGCAGTTTTACAAAGTCTAACGAGATGTTCCCTTCGTATGCAGGAAGAACTAATTCCTTCTTCACGGAAAATGTAAGCTCCAAGTTTTCGATTGCGAAATCACTTCTAGCTTGGCTTACCTCCATATAATCCAGTAAACGCTGCGGGTCTTTAGAAAGAACCCGTATTTCAATCGGAACAGAAGGTAATGGATGGTTATTTACATATGTGGTTCCATTGACATAACGAATAGGAGTTACACTAACCATCCGTTCATTTTCAATCGCAACGTCCGTTGCACCATAGCTGTTTAACTCATTAATTAATCGGTTTAAAAGTTCGGGCGTAACAGTTGGATATGTTTGTGGATTCGGATTACTTTCCTCAAATATAGGAGTTACTTCAATAAGCACCCCACTTCCAGTAACTTTCGTTAAGCCGGCCTGTTTGTTCAACACTTTTATAGATGCTTTCAACGTATTAATCTGCTCTATCTCAGACTGTTCTTGATATTGTTCAATTGTCATTTCTGCTTTGGTAATTTGATTTAATAGTTGTTGTTGTCTTTTCTGCTCCTGTTGTAGCTGTGTTCGTATTTCCCAAAGATCTCTCGTTTCTCTTTGCTCTGGCTCTTGAATAGAGTTAAATTGGATTGCAAGCAATATGCCTGTTAGCACACAAACAACAGAAGCAACCATTTTGTCTTTCCATTTCATTATCCGATCAACCTTCTCCTACTGTTCTTGCACGCATCTCAATTGTTTCTAACGGCTCCACTTCTACCTCTATATTATCGCTCACTAGTAAATCTACTACGCCATTTGTTAATGTAATACTCGACTTCAAAACTTCTGCATCGCCAATGGCTTCAATAGTGAACGGGGCAGGATAAGGAGTACCATCCACCGAGATAACTGGTCCGACGCATGATATGTGACTATTTCGATAAAGTCGATGCCCATTAATAGAGATGGCTTCAGCTCCAGCACTATATAGTTCGTTAACTACTTGGTGAATATGGCGTTCATGAACCATATACTTATTAGCGTTTTCTTCATCCGGAATATATTCGGAGTCTTTCAATGTGACTTGAATTCCTTGCCCTTTGATTGGTAGTTCTCCTGTGAACATTTGCAATTCGTTTTTTCGTGAAACATAATCAGCAATCTCTTCCTCTTGATTAGCCAAATTAGCTTCGAGTTCCTGTATGGACTGGCGTTTTTCTTCTAATTCATTTCGTAATTGATTATTTTTGTCCTCCAGATTATTTAACTGCTGTAAATAATAAAAATCCTTCTCCCACTCTTGGTCAGATAACTGTATAATTTCGGAATCCTTTTGCGTTTGTTGATAGCTAAAAGCTAGAAGGAATCCAAGCACGAGGAAAACGAGAGATAGGACTACATGTCTACCCTTCAGCTTCATTCTAGCTCTCCTCTTCTTTTTTAATTTTTTCTGTTGCTCCTCCATCTGCAGGGTCAAAAAACGCTCCAACACCTATGTGAATAACACCTTTCGAACCTGGATCTATTTGCGAAGCAATCGATGGGTAAGCCTTCATGTTTTTAGAAAAGTTCCGAATACTTCCTTCTACAACAAATCCATCATTCATAAAAAGTCGAATTTTATATGGATTTTCATCTGTCGGCTTCCAGTAGATTTCGGATATTAAATCTACAATACTTGCTGGTGAATTACGTAGCTCCTTCGTCATCTCAGATAAATACGTATCCTTATCAAAATCAATGAGTAACGGTGCATCACCCGGAATTCGTTCCAACGCTTTCACAGATAACCTTTCCCCATTTTCCAATATCGGAAAGTACTGTGCGTCCTTTTCTTTTACATAGCCAACCCGTTCAAATTCCGTAATAGACAGAGTTACGGTTGTCGGAAATTGTCTCTTCACCGACACTTTTTTCACGATTTCGGTTTTAGATTCTACATTTTTGACAATTTTATCTTTATTTACACTCCAAAAACTATCTCCTTCTTTTAATCCGCTAATTTTGACGATTTCTTCATCGGCAAGATACTCATTTCCCTCTACCTTAATGGAATGAATATGACTAAGTGGCGACTGAAGATATACAATTATGGAAATTAGAAAAAAGAATATAGATAAGTAAAATATTAACCTTCTGTTTGCTTTTTTCTTTCGTGCCTGTTTTAGTTTAGGAATTCTATCTTCTATGGAAACAACATTTCTTTGTTTTCGCTTTGTACTCATTTCTATATTCTTCCTTTTTTAGATACATAGTAAAAACGGCATACCACGATGCCGTTAACCTAAATTATAAAAAAAGTATATCATATTTTGAACCAGTACAGTGCCAATTGTATAAATCCTTCTTAAATTTGATAACAACTCTGCCTATAATGAAGAAAGCTGATCTAAAAGGGAACGGTTATTCACCTCTTCAGACCAGCTTCTATATTCTTCACACTTATGTTGTTTCTTTATTCCACAATGAAAATCCACACTTCTTCCATTAAAGTTTTGCATACCGACTAATATTAAGTAACACACCAACGGAACACAATGTTAACGTTAAAGAGGAACCACCATAACTAAGAAATGGAAGCGTAATCCCGGTAACAGGAATTAACCCAATCACTACGCTAATGTTAATCATGACTTGCAATGAAATCATTCCGATGATACCTAACCCAAGTAAGCTACCGTATGCATCTGGTGCAGCTAGTGCAACACGAATACCTCTCCATAATAAAAGAAGGAATAATAATAGCACGAAAGCTCCACCAATAAACCCTAATTCTTCTGCTAATATAGCAAAAATAAAGTCCGTTTGCGGTTCAGGAAGATAAAAAAACTTTTGAAGACTTTGTCCAAGTCCCATGCCCATTAATCCACCTGGCCCTATCGCATATAGGGATTGAATGATTTGGAATCCATTTCCTAAAGGATCTTCCCAAGGATTTAAAAAAGCTGTAATCCGATTTATCCGATACGGAGCAGAAATAATTAAAGCTAGAAATCCTGCCACACCCACTACCCCTAGTCCAACAAAATGGGAAATTTTCGCACCAGACACAAAAATCATAATTAAACAAGTCATGACTAATACGACCCCTGTACCTAGGTCAGGCTGAAGCATAATAAAGCCGAACGGAACGAAAACAAGAAGTAAGGTTGGAACAAATCCTTTTTTAAACGAAGTTATGTACTTCTGGTTATTTGCTAGATGGTTTGCTAAAAAGATAATTAGTCCTAGCTTCATAAATTCCGAAGGTTGAATACTAAAGGCTCCTACGCCTATCCAGCTACGTGCACCTCCACGAACCATTCCGACCCCTGGTATTAATACCGCTAATAGAAGAATAAAACAAGCTATTAATATAGGCTTGGAGTATTTTTGCCACGTAGAGTATGGAATATTCATTACAAAGGTCATGGCCACTATTCCTAAGCCAGCAAAAAGTAATTGTCTTTTGGCAAAATAAAAAGAATCACCAAACTTATAATCCGCCCAAATTGCAGAAGAGCTATACACCATGATTACCCCTATTAACAACAAAGTAAAAATAAGGATGGTTAAGAACAAATCAGGTGCATGTTGCGATCGATTTCTTGATTTAAACAAAAAAACACCCCATTTCCCAAACACACTGGAACGTGGGGCTAGTAAACAAGCCCCCTATTCTAATGTATGCACAGCTTCTACAAACATGTCTCCTCTTTCCTCAAAAGTTTTATATTGATCCCAGCTAGCACATGCTGGAGAAAGAAGAATAACATCGTTTGGTTCAGATAGCTGATAAGCTTTTTGAGTGGCATGTTTTACATTATCGACGAATTCTATTGTCTCTATTCCTACTGATTGCGCAATTTTTTCTAGTTTAGGAGCTGTTTCACCAAATAAAACAACTGCTTTCACATTGGTTAGATACGGGGCCAAGTCATCAAAGTCATTCCCACGATCTAATCCACCTGCTAAGAGAATCGTTGGTTTATCAAAAGCAGATAAAGCTTTTGATGTGGCTAAAATATTCGTTGCTTTGGAATCATTATAAAAGCTACGGTCTTTAATATTTTTCACAAATTGCAGACGATGTTTGACACCAGAAAACGTAGTTAAAACCTGGTGAATACCTTCAGTAGTTGCTCCACCTAACTTAGCAGCGCTAATCGCTGCCAGAATATTTTCTAGGTTATGCTGACCTACTAATACAATATCTTGCTTTGCAATGATTCGCTCTTTTTTAAAATATACATAACTCTCGTCACACCAAGCACCGTGTGTTACCTTTTGCTTTGTTGAAAACGGAACTTTCGTCGAAGCAGCATTCTCGACCATTCTACAAACATGAGGATCCTCTAAATTATATACGAGATAGTCTGCCTCGTTTTGATTTTTAAAGATGTTAGCTTTTGCCCCCATGTAATGATCCATGGTCTTATGATAATCAAGATGCGCCTCGAAGATATTCAGTAACACGGCTACTTTAGGTTGAAAGGTCTCGATTCCTAAAAGCTGAAAGGAAGATAACTCCAACACCATTGTTTCATTAGGTGTCATCGATTGGGCGACCTCTGTGGCAACATTCCCAATATTCCCTGCAATTTGAGCAGGACAATGACTCTCTTCCAGCATTTGAAAGATGAGGGTTGTGGTCGTTGTTTTTCCATTGGATCCCGTTATTCCAATAACGTCATGTTTCACGAGACGAGAAGCAAGCTCTATTTCTGTAATGATAGGAATAGATCTGGATTCCGCTTCTTGAACAATCGGATTATGGTATGGAATACCTGGATTTTTCACAATTAGATCAATATCATCCAGAACTTCTAAAGGATGTCCACCCGTCACAACCTCTATTCCTAGCTGTTCAAGCTCACGAACATCTGGGTCTGCTGGGGTTGCTTTGTAATCATTGACACGTACCTTTTTATCACTACGATGTAGCAACTTGGCTGCCGCCTTCCCACTTTTTGCTAGACCTAATACTAAAATGCGCTGATAGGGAAACTCTTCTAATTTGTTCAATTTATCCACACCTCAATATATATAGCAAGCGTTGCAAACAGGAGTCCCACGAGCCAGAAGGTCGTGACAACCCGCCATTCAGACCACCCCATCAACTCATAGTGATGATGCAGTGGGCTCATTTTAAAAACTCTTTTACCAGTTGTTTTAAAAGAAATAACTTGAATAATAACAGAAAGGGTTTCGAGTACGAACACTCCTCCAATGACAATTAACAGTACTTCTAGCTTTGTTAAAATGGCAACTGCGGCAATCGCACCACCTAATCCTAAAGAACCGGTGTCTCCCATAAACACTTTTGCTGGATGAGCATTGAAGACTAAAAACCCTAATAACGCTCCCACTACCGCTAAACAAAAAATAGTAATCTCAAACTGTGGAAACCCATACCAGGCTAATATACCGAAAGCTCCGAAGGCTATGGCTGCAGTTCCCGCAAGAAGACCATCCAATCCATCTGTTAAGTTGACAGCATTGGAAGCTCCAACAAGCATGAAAATTACGAGTAATCCATACCCCCAGCCTAAATCCCATTGAATACTTGTACCAGGGATTTGAATATAGGTCGGAAAATCGTTTTGAACCAATGTAATGTAAAAAATGATCCCGATTACCAACTGACCAATTAATTTTTGACGAGAAGTTAAGCCAAGATTACGCTTTAACGCAACTTTAATAAAATCATCAATAAATCCTAAAAGCCCATAGCCTAATAAGACAATTAATAACAATATAATATCTGTACTTATCGGATTTGGATTAAATTTATTAGTCATGATCAACGTTGTAACCGCAACGCTTAATAGAATCATGACTCCACCCATAGTAGGGGTACCAGTTTTCTTTTGATGGGACTTCGGTCCCTCTTCCCTAATACTTTGTCCAAATTTCAACCTTCTTAAAAATGGAATGAAAATGGGGGAGATTAGGACGGTAATTAAAAATGCAATAGCTATTGTTACGATTAAAACATATACACTCATTTCCTAGTATCCTCCTTACCGCAATAACCCGTCCAACCATACGACTACTGGAGCTGTTCAATTATTCTCTCAAACTTCATACCGCGGGATGCTTTAAATAATATAACGGTGCCTTCTGCAAGAACTGCTTGTAATTCTCTTACAATCTCCTGTTCTGATTCACAATGCTTCGCGTAAAGCTCAGGATAATCTTGATGTACTTTGCTCGTAATTTCTGAAGCGTCCTTTCCAATTGTTAACACCATATCAATTTCGTCCGAGATTGCTTCTGCTACAGAACGGTGCAGCTCTTTCGATGTATCCCCAATTTCAAAAATATCTCCCAAAACGAGTACTTTTTTGGGATAGGCCTTCAAATCCTTCACAACTTGTATGGCTGCTTTCATCGATGTAGGAGAGGCATTGTAGGCATCGTTTATTAGCGTAGAGCCATTCGGTCCAGGTAGTTTTTCAAATCGCATTCCTGAAATTTTCAAGGAAAGTAAGCTTTTCTTAATAACGTCCGAGGACAAACCTATATCCTTTGCAATGGATATAGCAAAGGATGCATTCTTCACATTATGCTTCCCTAACATAGGAAGACGAAACGTCTCCGATTGAATTTGGAATTCCGTATAATCGGAATCCATTGAAATATGCTCTAGCACTACTTGATTATTAGATTGAAACCCACATGTAATAATGGTTAAATCCTTAGCATTAATATTATTCAACAACGGTTCATCTCCATCTATGTAAAGACGACCTTCAGTTGGCATTCCAGCAACAATTTCTTTTTTTGCTTGGGCAATTCCTTCTCGAGAACCAAGATACTCAATATGAGATTCCCCTATATTTGTAATGATAGCGTAATCCGGCTTTGCTATTTCCGACAGTCTTTGAATCTCACCAAAATTACTCATACCCATTTCTAACACAAGGATTTCCGTATCTCTAGGCATCGATAATATCGTAAGTGGTAAACCGATATGGTTATTAAAATTTCCATTCGTCCGATGCGTTTTATACGTACTTTCCAGCACTGTACCAACCATATCTTTTGTCGTGGTCTTTCCATTGGACCCAGTAATTCCAATTACTTTTGGATCCACATCTAACCTATACTGGGCAGCTAGGAGTTGAAGTGCTTGCAAGGTATCATCCACAAAGTACACTGGGAAATCGGTCGGAATAAACCGAGGAAGTGTTCTATCCTTTTGCCAAATTGCGCCGATCGCTCCGTTGTAAAAAGCATCTTTTAGAAAATCATGACCATCAAAATTGTCTCCAACTAGAGGGACAAATAATGACTTTTTTACTTGTCTTCGGCTATCTGTTGTAACCTCATTAAAGGCTATCTGAACATTTACTGCACCTTTATGTTCAGGAAAAATTTCGTTCAGAAAAGTTGTAGAAAAGAGCATGCCTTTATAACTCCTTCTGTAAAATTTGATGAATTATCTCGGTAGCTACTTGTCGATCATCAAAATCATAAGTGGTATCCCCTATGATTTGATAGGTTTCATGACCTTTTCCTGCAATGACGACAATATCATCTTCTTTTGCATGTTCCACTGCATATTGAATGGCCTCTTTCCGATTTTCAATCACTCTGTAGGCCTGCGTTTGGCCATCGACCCCTTCTACCATATCCTTTAGAATTTGTTTCGGGTCCTCTGAACGCGGATTATCAGAAGTAAACAGCGCAAGATCTGCATAGGTAACAGCTGTTTTCGCCATTATAGGACGCTTCGTACGATCACGATCTCCGCCACATCCAACTACAACGTATACATTTCCCTTGGCAAAGGACTTGACGGTTTTCAGAACATTTTCAAGTGAATCTGGCGTATGTGCGTAGTCCACGATTACTCCAAAGGACTGACCAGCGACAACAGGCTCAAACCTGCCTCTTACCCCTGTTGTTGATTCAAGCGCAGTCTGAATGGCTTTCAAGGAAATGCCGGAGCATATAGCAGCTGAAGCTGCAGCCAACATGTTATATACACTGAACATCCCCATAAGCTTACTCTTAATGGAAATCGTTCCAACAGGCGTACGCATATCAAAACTTGAACCATTAGCATCTAACATCACATTCGTGGCCTGAACATCTAATTTATCACTATGAATTCCATAAGTAAGTACCTGCTGAGCTGTACTTTTAATTAGTGTAAGGCTATGCGAGTCATCTTTATTTATGATTGCATATTTTGGATTTCCATCATATCGGTTTCCTAATTGTGAGAATAACAGACTTTTGGCATGCAAGTATTCTTCCATCGTGGAGTGATAATCCAAATGGTCCTGTGTTAAGTTTGTAAATATAGCGATGTCAAAATCACAACCAAACGTTCTTCCCATAACGAGAGCGTGGGAGGATACCTCCATAAAAGCTGCATCCACCTCTTTTTCTAGCATTTTCGCAAAACTTTTTTGTAAGAAGAGTGAATCAGGTGTTGTATTTTTCACCTCGAAGCTCTCTTCCCCTATTTTCATTTGAATAGTACCAATAAGACCAGTGTGTTTCTTCGCTTTTTGAAAAATGGCTTCTAAAAGGTAGGTTACCGACGTTTTACCATTCGTTCCTGTAACCCCAATCAAGTGAAGATCCTGTGTTGGTCGTTCGAAATATCGATTAGCGAGAATAGCCAAAGCCCTAGATGTATCCGAAACAGTAATGACCGGTACGTCCACATCTAATGGTTTTTCAGCTAAGATTGCAATGGCGCCATTCTGAATCGCTTGCTTTACATAATCATGACCATCAACGGTATGACCCGAGATACAGACAAACAAATACCCGGGTTTTATTTGTCTTGAATCCATTTCAATCCCTTTTATCATCACATTCTCAATAGGTGTTGTTGTACTATAAAACGAAATATCAGATAACAATTCCTTTAAAATCAAAATCGGACACTTCCTAACCATTAAATAAGTAAGACATTAATTTATTATAACAGAACTCGGTCTTTTGTAACGAATCGTATATCAATTTTCATCTGAATTTTTCTCCTCGGAATTTTCCGGTTTTTCATCAGAAAAATATAACCTTATTTTTTCTCCCTGCTCAATCTTCACCCCAGCCTCAGGCGCTTGATTCGTTACATATTTGCCTTCTCCACTTGTTTCTATTGCAAGGTTTGTTAAATATTGTTGTAAATCTTTTTTCGTCTTTCCAATTAGATCTGGTACCTCGACTAAAGGTTGATCAGGCCATTTATATTCTTTTTCCACTCCGTTTTCTCGTTTTTCCACTCCTAATGCTCGGAGACTATCCCCAATGATAGTACCCGCAATTGGTGCCGCAACAACCCCACCAAATTGTACGGTTCCTTTCGGATTATCAATCGCTACATAAACAACTATTTCCGGATCATCCGCTGGCGCAAACCCCATAAAAGATACAATATGATTATTTTCCATATAGGTTCCATCTGGCCCTACTTTTTGAGCTGTCCCCGTTTTCCCACCAACTCGGTATCCTTCCACATATGCACTTCCACCAGTACCTTTAGCTACAACATTTTCTAACGCTCTTCTTATTTCCTTAGAAGTCGCCTCACTGATCACCCGCTTTTTCAAGTTAGGTTCGTTTTGTTCCACCACTTCATTTGTAATAGGATCGACCCACTCCTTGGCGATATATGGCTCATATAAATATCCACCGTTAACGGCTGCGGACACTGCCATTACTTGTTGTATTGGCGTAACGGAGACCCCTTGACCGAACGCTGTTGTTGCGGTTTCTACCGGGCCCCTATTTTCCTCTGAAAACATGATTCCTTTTGCTTCCCCTTGTAGATCAATCCCTGTCTTTTGACCAAATCCAAAGTTATCAATGTAAGAAAACAATCTTTCTGTACCTAGCTTTTCCCCTAGCTTTACAAAGCCTGGGTTACATGAATTTTGTACGACTTCCATAAAGGTTTGATGCCCGTGGCCACCACTTTTCCAGCAATGAAGAGTGGCCCCGTCCACCTCGATCGACCCATCATCATTAAACTCATCTTTGTCTAGGTCTACCAGCTTTTCTTCCAATGCTGCCGCTAAAGTAATAATTTTAAACGTAGAGCCGGGCTCATAGGTACTCCAGACTGGCAAGTTTCGATTATAAACCTCGGGATCAACATTTTGATAGTTTTCCGGGTTAAATGTCGGCCGCGACGACATTCCTAACACTTCTCCTGTATCAGGGTCAACGGCCAACGCAATGGCTCCATCCGGATTATACTTTGAAACTGCTAAATCTAGTTCTCGTTCAATAATAGTTTGGACTCTTGAATCAATCGTTAGCTTTAAATTTTGTCCATCTTTCGGCGCTTTATATACGTCGGCAATATCCTCCATTTTATGACCCTTTGCGTCTGAATAAAAGGATAAACTACCTTTTTCCCCGTTTAATCGGTCATCATAATAAGCTTCGAGTCCCATCAGGCCCTGGTTATCTATTCCACTAAATCCGAGTACGTGTGATAAATAACTTCCGTTTGGATAGTTTCTTTTGGAATCTTCAGCTATGTACACCCCTGGCATGTCCAATGCCCGAATAGCATTCGCCTTTTCTTCTGATATCTTACGACCTTGTGGATGAATCTTAACAATACTAGATTTTTTAGTTACTTCCTTAAGTGCCGCTTCTTTCTCCATGTTTAAAATGTCTGCAAGATGATCCGCTACCTCATCGGGATTCTCAATCTGACTAGGCACAACCATAACAGTAGGTGCAGATACATTTCCAGCTAGTACCTCTCCATTTCGATCTAAAATTTTTCCCCGTTCGGGCTCAAACGTAATATCTCTGCTCCAAGATTCTTCTGCTTTATCAGTTAACCAATCTCCTATGACAAATTGGACATAGCCCAACCTAGCAATAATAACGAAAAAAACTATCATTCCAATTAAAAAAACAGTGACTAATCGTTTTCTCAATGTTACATTGGATACTCGCTTCATAAGACATCTCCTCATATACATAAGTATGCTTGTATCCAATATATGAACGAGCTATAACGATTAGAACACTGTTCTATTTAGGCTATTCTGTTGTCTCTTCTGGAGATTCGACTTCCTCTTCGATGTAACTTGGTGGAGCAAACTCTACGACAAGATACCCATCCGATTGAATTGGTGTATCCTTTTGAATACTTTGTTTAATTGCAAATCCTGTTCCCATTGTATCGACCTTCATACCAGTTAAAGAGCTAAACTTCAACACATCCCTAACGGACCATCCCTTCATGCTTGGTACGGTTGGTTTGTTCGTTAAGACTAGGACACGTTCATTAGGTAATGCTTTTGTCCCTACTTCCGGATAAACACCTGTGACCGTTTGACCGTTTCCTATTTTGGTAACGTTAAAGCCTAATTTAGAGAGTTGATCCGTAGCACTTGATACCGATTGATTGGTAACATCAGGAACTTGAACAGTCGAAATATTAGCAGTGTCCTCTTGATCTGGATTTATCTCTAAATAGTGCAGACTGTTTTCCATCACACTTTTAAAAATAAAGGATACAGGCTCTGATCCTACTTCATTTTTCCCAAGATTAGGTTGCTTGATAGAAACATACATCATAAGCTCCGGGTCATCCTTTGGAGCCATTCCTAAGAATGAAAATACATAATTTTCATCACCAGTTAAATATCTTCCATTAGGGCCTCCAGGAATTTGCGCAGTACCTGTCTTCCCTGCAACGGAATAATCATTTAATTTGTAAACCTTACCTGTACCATTTTCTGATGTAATAACAGTCTCTAAAATATCTCTTACTTGCTTTGCTACGTCAGCGGTTATTGGTTCTCCAACCACTTCTGGCTTCGTTTCTTTTATAACCTTGTTCGTATTTGGGTCCACTACTTTAGAGATGACATACGGCCTCATCATTTTCCCATCATTCGCAACAGAGGTAGCTGCCTTCATTAGTTGAATTGGTGTAACAGTAGTACCTTGACCAAAGGAAGTCGTTACTTGTTCAATTGGATATCGATATAGGATTTGTCCGGCTACTTCACCAGGTAAATCAATGCCCGAAACTTCATCAAAATCAAAGGCATTTAAATAGTCTAGAAACTTATCTGGGCCAATTTTTTCATAGGCTAGTTTTGCTGCTCCAACGTTAGAAGAACGTTGAATCCCTTCTAAATACGTAATCGTTCCCCAGTCTCTTCTCCAGTCATTGATAGATCCACCCTGTACACTATATGTTCCGGATTGATAGGTATCGTTAGGATTCCACACTCCAGCTGATATTGCGGAAGCCAAGGTAAAAATCTTCATCGTTGACCCAGGCTCAAACGGGTTGGCAATCGTATCGTTATACCAGTTTTTAACTTCTCCAATATCATTTGGGTTATAGCTCGGGCGATTTCCCATTGCAAGCACTTCGCCAGTTTTCGGGTTCATGACAATGGCTGACATCCGTGCAGGACTGTACTGAGCTTCTACTTGAGACATAGCATCCTCAAGAAACGTTTGGATTTTCTGGTCAAGTGTTAAATAAACATTATCCCCGTTATTAGGCTCTTTAATTACTTCCTTCGGGTCTAATAGTTTAGTCGCATATTTGTCCCGTTGATAAGAGATTTTTCCTTTCTCACCAGATAATAAATCATCCATTTCTAGTTCAATACCGGTAACTCCCGATATTTTGTTATTATCATTTTTTTGAGCCAATCCAATTACACGAGCAGCAAATTGTCCATTCGGATAATAACGGATTGATTCTTCTTGAAATTTAATACCAGGAAGTTTTAAGGCCTCTATCTTTTCTTTTGTCTCTTGACTCAAATCTCTTCCTTTTGTTCCAAATTCAACTTGATATAAACCCTCTGCCTTTCCATCTTCAATGACCTTCACCATTTCTGCGACTTCCATATTTAATAAAGGAGCCAGCTTCTCCGCAGTTTTTTGCGGGTCCGTAACGTGCTGTGGCTCCTCCAGATTATCTGAATATTTATCACTTATGACCGCCTGCACACGATACGTTGCACGATCATACGCGAGCGTCATTCCATTTCTGTCATATATCGTACCTCGTGTTGCTTCTATTTCATAGGTACTTGTCCGTTGTTTATCAGCCCATTCCTCCAACGAAACACCGGACACTTCTCCTGTTCCTTGTATGTATAGAAACCGACCACATAGCACTAAAAATAAAACCGAAAAAACCACCAAAAGAATGGAGGACATAACATGTGTTGTTTTATTTTTTTTCACTGCAACATTCCACCTTATCAGTTGGATACTGTGCTAGCTTGTTTCACTTCTGCATTTTGTATTTTTAATCCATTTTCTTTTGCAATCTTAAGAATTCGATCTGGATTTGACAGTTCTTTTACTTTGTATTCCAAATTTTCATTTTGAACCTGTTGCTTATCCATTTGCTGTTCCATTTGTTGAACATCTCTATTCAGCGAATCTAAAGAAGTGCTAAAGGAAACGATGAAAAATAAAGCAGTGACCGCTATGGCACTGGATACAGTATATAACACTTTTTCACCAGTCGTAACCCATCTTTTTTTGTTAATTTTTACTTTAACTTTACGTTCTGGTTCTCTTTGGGTTGTTGGGTTCGTTTGTTGTTGCCATGATTGTTGCCAATTTCTAGCTTCACTTGCGCTCACCATTTATTCCACCCTTCTTGATAGAAAAATTCTTCATTCCACGGTTTAACTTTTTCAACAATTCTTAGTTTTGCTGACCTAGATCTTCTGTTTTCTTCTAGTTCCTTATCATTTGGTACAATAGGTTTTCTTGTTAACAGCTTAAATGGTGGTTTCATTTCTTCAGGTATGACTGGTATATTCTTAGGTATTGGTGGTACTGTACTCCACTTTTTAAACGCCTGTTTACATAATCGATCTTCTAATGAATGAAACGTGATAACCGATATTCTACCATTCATACTTACAACCTCAGCAGCTTGATGTAAGGCATCATAGAAAGCACCTAATTCATCATTTACAGCAATACGTATAGCTTGAAAAATCCGCTTACCTGGATGTCCACCCTTTCGTCTTGCTGGAGCAGGAATGGCCTCTTTTATAAGTTCCACCAATTCCTGTGTTGTTTCAATTTCTTTATGCTCTCGTTGTTGTTCGATTTTTCTTGCAATCTGTTTAGAGAATTTCTCTTCCCCGTATTGAAAGAAGATTCGAACAAGCTTTTTCGTAACTCCATGTATTCACTACTTCATAAGCAGATAACGATTGGCTCTGATCCATTCTCATATCCAACCTAGCTTCACTATGGTAACTAAACCCTCTTTCTGCTTGATCCAACTGCGGAGAGGAAACTCCTAAATCAAACAAAATACCGTCTACTTTTTCAATTTGATGTTCTTTCAGCTTAGCTTGAAGATGACGGAAGTTAGCATGCACAAACATCATATTACGTTCATAAGGCTTTAGCCTTTCTTCCGCTGCTTGAAGAGCTTGCGTGTCTTGATCAAACGCAATCAATCGGCCATGCTTACCCAACTGTTTCACAATTCGTTCCGCATGACCTCCCGCTCCAAGCGTACAATCCACATACGTTCCATCCGCTTTAATATGTAAGCCGTCAACGGCTTCCTGATTTAACACACTGTAATGCTCAAACATTAGTTCACCCGCTTCATTTGTTGTGTAAGGGTTCTATATATCAAAGTCCATCATATTCTCAGCAATTTCTGTGAAAGATTCCTCAGACTCCTCAAAATAGGTTTCCCATTCGCTGTTAGCCCAGAATTCAATTCTATTGGATACGCCAATCACAACACATTCCTTATCAAGTGCTGCATATTTCCTTAGTGGGGCAGGTATATTTATTCTTCCCTGCTTGTCCACTTCACATTCGATAGCGCCTGAAAAGAAGAAACGAGTAAAAGCACGAGCGTCTTTTTTCGTAAGTGGGAGTTTTTTTAGCTTCTCTTCTAATACTTTCCATTCGCTTAATGGGTAAGCAAACAAACATTGATCGAGACCACGCGTCAAGACGAATGTCTCACCGAGACCTTCGCGAAACTTTGCAGGGACGATTATGCGACCTTTTGAATCAATATTATATGTTGAAACTCACCCATAAACATAGAGACCGCCCCCACTTTCTTTCTCTATATTACCACAATCCCCCACCTTCCACCACCTATTTTTAAATATTTTTCATCCCAAACAGAAAACCCTTGTTTATCAAGGGTTAAACAAGGATTTAAAAGTGGGGGACAAGGGTGAATCACGACCATTTCTACACAAAAAAACCACGAAAATGCCGTCTGGCATATCGTGGTTTCCACTCCCCTCTTTATTTTGTGGTGTAAAGTGGGAGGCAGGCTACAAATAAACGAGATAGTGTTCTTTTCCAAAATCATAGTCCTGCTGTAACATATCTAGAATAAATTCTTTTCCATACTTATTTAAATAGGGGAGGACATTCCATAAGCGCTCCTGTAATCCCCCTTCCGGATGCAAAGCAACATGTATAGTATCGTATTCATGTAATACATGTTGATGCTTTTCTTCAAAAGCTCGAGCTAAACGATCTTCGAGAAACTCAACTTCACGAAAAACATGGAACAAATTCTTTTCCGCTAGCTCTCCTAGGTCTGCACGCATATTCTTTGCTATTTCCCGTAATGGAGCATGGTTTCGCTCTATAGCTAATTTCACTTGATCCACTACTTGTTCGATAGGGGGAGAAGCTTGGCTAGCTAACCAATTTGCTTTTTCATGAAGCACGCCATTATTTACCGCAGCAGACGCTTGAACGAGACGCTTTTCTAAAAGCTTCTTGAGCTTATGATCAATTAGCGTGAAGGATAGTCTCGTTAAAACAGGTGGCATCTTTATGTCGAATGAATGAAATACCTGTTTTAATGCAGACCAATACGCCACCTCTCCTGGTCCTCCTAGAAATGCTATGCTAGGAAATACAAGTTCCTGCATAAGTGGCCTCGTCACCACATTATTGCTTAGCAATTCTGGAGTTTGTTTGGCTATCTCAATTAATTCAGCATGGGAATATCGACATTCCCCCTGCTTTCCAACCCACTCCGCCCCTTCTCGAATTAATAGGATTCGCTCACCATTCACCTGTAAAAAAAGGTGTCCATCATCTTCTGCGGCATCTAAGGAGACTGAATATCCTTTTTGTTGCAGCTTCTGCAGACTTTGGTGAACAGCATCACTAATACTAGGCTGTCTTTCTATCATTTGAACAAAATAATCGCTTTCTAATTTTCTAATCCGTTTGTCATTTGAGTCTACTAGTACTAGCCCTTCATTTTCGAATAAGTAAAAGATCAGTCTAGCAAAAAAATCAACAAATGTTTCTGACTCGTCAACGAGACTATAGCAAAAAGCGAATAAGGAAGCTGTATATTCTGTCTCCTGTAAAGTAGCAAAAACCATTTCTAGCCATTGCTTCGTTTTGTTCTTATCTAATGACTGTTCTGAAATAGCTTTTTTTTGATGAACTTGCTGAAGTGTCCGATACTTTTTCATTCTGTCTTGTAACGGCATCATCACATGATTAATTTCATCATAATCATGATCTTCTCCAGCAATCCAGAAAACAGGGATAACTGGTACCTTTAGCAATTCCTCTTGCTTTCTCGCCAGGTAAATAATAGATATGATCTTATGTATAGTGTATAAAGGCCCTGTCAGTAGACCAGCTTGTTGACCACCTATTACAACAACGCTATCCTCATTTTTTAGCCGCTTAATATTGTTTAAAGTCTCTTCAGAAGCATTCCACTCTTTATTGATCTCCATCAAAATAGGAACAAGTTCTTCCCGTTTAAAAGATCTATTCTTTAACTCGTCCAATCTATTTAAAAAGGTTTCCGGATCATGGGGAGCATAATCAAAAAAATCTAAAATATCCTTTTTATTAGTTCGATAATCCTGTATAAGGTTGTTTTGGTTCTGTAGCTTTATTGGGTCGATCCACATAAGTATGTGCTCCTTTTTATGATTGATGCTATTCGTATTTTACATAAAAGTAATTAGGAATTCACATTATTTGATTTAAAAGCTAAAAATTCTAGAAAGTATTCCGATAAACACGAGAATAATATATAAAAAGAAAAAAATAAGAAAACTGCATCTCCAAAACAATTTCCATGCTCGGAGAAAGATTACTTCTCCATGCATGTTACGCTCCAAGATAACAAAGACAGATAATAGTACTAGAAGAGTAATGAGTATAAATCCAACTACAGAAAAACCTAACAAGTCTTGTAATAAAACCATAACCGCCATTATGTACAATATTGCTGTATAATGAACCATCCTATGAATCGATTTCCACTTTTTTTTACTAAAACTGTAGCTTACATAAAAAACAATAAGTGAGATTAAGAAGGGAAACGTCAGCATAAACCCGATGAAACGGGACAAAATTTCTACCATTCCACATCCCCTCTTTTCTGCCGTTCCAAAGCCTTAATACTATGGTACAAATAATGAACATAGGGGATTTCCTCTTTTGCTCTATCTAATAGGTAACCCAGTATCTCTTCCACTTCTGTTTTCCGACAATGATCCATATCCACCAGCATAGACGAACGATTTTCTTTTGTCGATTGAATAATACCCTTTACATATTCCCATTTCTTTTCCCAAGGTTGCCCAAGAGATGTTGCCACTTCTTCACATACTTTTTTTGCCATCCAAGCTAAATGAGGGTTTTCCAAAAGAACACCGTTTTCCACTTGAAATATAGCAGTAATTGGATTAATAACCGCATTCGCTATTAATTTCTCTTGAAGCACCGTTTCCCAATCCATTTCCTGATAAAAAGGAAAAACATCTTGATGTAAAAGAGAAACATAATGCAAAATGTCTAAATCATCCTCTGTAAATGCTCCTACACGAACTCGACCCACGCCAGTATGTAAAACCTTATTATCATTTATCTTTCGAACCCCATGCTCAAATACCGCAATCCCAATATTAGATGGAAGAGCTGCTTCCTTTATCCACTTTATATGTCCCATCCCATTTTGCATAAACAAAATAGGACATCTAATTGACTCTAAACTTGGCAATAAGGCCGGTAAGTGATAGCTTTTCACACATATAAGGAAGATATCCGGTTCAACCATATCTTCTATACATTTCACCTTAATCGATTTTTTCCTAACGTATGGTTCAACTACCACACCTTGTTGAATAAGAACAGATTTCTGTTCTTGTCTTCGAACGTAAATCGTTACATCATGTTGCGCGCTTAAGAAGTAAGCAGTTAATAATCCAACCGCTCCCCCTCCAATAACCCCAACTCTCACCTTCTCACTCCTGTCACACCTGTATCTTATCTAATTGTAGCAAAAATTGACCGATTATCAGAGAAAATTCTAACAATTAGTTTCATCTGAAGATAGTACTCATTTCTTTATCCATTTATTTATATTATAATTAAGAAAGGGGATACAAATTGTATCATTTAAGGTAGAAAGATAGACTCAGGGAAAGGGGAAACGTAAGCTATGGTTAAAGTAGAACGCTTATTAGTCAATTTCAAAACCTTAGAGGAATTCAAACGTTTTAAAGAATATGGGAATCAGGAACTTTCTATGGTAGAGGATTTAGAAAGCAATATTATTGAAAATGATAGTGAGTCACCTTTTTTCGGCATTTACTATGGAAACGCTTTAGCTGCAAGAATGAGTTTATACAAAGTGAACGCAAAATATAACTTTTATTTTGAACCACCTCGAGACTATTTGGAATTATGGAAGCTTGAGGTTTTACCTGATCACAGGGGAAAGGGATATGGAAGAGCATTAGTGGATTTTGCAAAGGAAATGGGGCTACCAATCAAAACAAATCCAAGAATTAATTCGCATGGATTTTGGGAGAAAATGGGGTTTGAAAAAGCAAAATATAATATGGAACGAGATTTAGGAGAAAATCCATTAATCTGGATGCCATCAGGTGTTTCTGAACAAGATCCTTCCTGAAATATTAAAAGTTTAAAAACCCTTGCAATTCAAGCAAGGGTTTTCGTTTACATATAAGTCCAATTGTCGAGCTGATCCGATTAATTGGGTTGACTGTCTTTTTTGGAGCCAACCCACTGCCAAAGCTGCCCCATTTCATTCCAAGCATCTTCGTATCTCTTAACTTGTTGACGAAGTCTTTCATTCTCTTGTTTCAGTTTTTTGATTTTTTCTTCAATGGATTGCTCTTGCTCATTTGAATAATAGTTCACTTTCATTTTTTCAAGAAGCGAAATTGCCGCATCAAGAGCACCCTCTCCATGCTTAGCTCCTTCCTCTTGTGGAAGAAACATGGTAAAGGCATCTCCTTGTTTTCTATCTTTCTTAGCTAGTTGAATAGCTTCTTGATATTGTTTTCGGACAGATGCATTCCAGCGAAATCCACATGCAGCTGGAGTTCGAGATAGTTTCTTCGCTACTTCTTTAAAAGCTTCTAGTTGTGTTTTCCCTTCTCGAATATATCGTAAAACGGTTTCCGCTAGTAAGACATCTTCTTCCTGATTCCAAGCGTCCTGTCTCGTATTATTCATCCTCATCCCTCCTCAAAATAAACCATTTGCTATCAATGTATGCAAACTATTAGGATGATAGAATAAAACTTTAACAATTTTTTAAATCTTTCTGAAGGATTGTTACTAGAGTTCGTCTATGTTAGTAGAGTAAGCCTATTTAAACACAAAAAAAGATACCTAATAAGGTATCTTTCTAAAAGTCCTTCTATTATGCTTCAACTACTTGTTTCCCATCGTATTGTCCACATGATTTACAAACATGGTGTGGCTTTGTAAGTTCACCACAATTTGAACATTCGATTAATCCAGGTACATGTAATTTTTTATGGGTACGACGTTGATTTTTCACTTTTTTGGAAGTTCTTCTCTTAGGTACTGCCATGTCTTACACCTCCTTCAAACACGATTCGAAAATCTTTCCTTATTTAAACGGAATAAGGCAAAGGTAGAGTAACTTACCTCGAACGATTTTCCTTTTCCTCGTCTTGTAATAATGTTTTTAATTTCTCTAGACGTGGGTCTACTTTCTTCTCTTGGTTGTTTCCAGTAGAAAGCTCCCATCCTTCCCCTTCGGTCAATGCATTCTCTTTCATAGTTTGTTCATCAGAGAACACTCGAAAAGGAACCTCCAATAAAACATTTTCCTTTATAAATGGTGTTAAGTCAAGCATTTCTCCATGAACAGGATGAATTTCCGACTCATCCTCCTCTTGATAATAAGAAGAGGTCGAAAAAACCTCCAGTGCATCAATATGAAAAGAATAATCGACATCAACAAGTGTTCTTGCACAAGGGAGAATCATTGTTCCATCCACAGTAAAGCGAAACGTTATCTCATTTCCCCTGCGAAGTGCTTCTCCTTTTACAAGAACTGGCTCAATACGTCGAATATCATTATTCATTTCCACAATCTCAGAAATGTCAACATGGTCTTCAAAATTTAGAGGCTCTCCCTCTTTGAACTTTTGAAGTGGAAATTTCATGAATTATCACCTCAGGCAACAAAGGTTATTTTAAAAGGAAATAACCAATTTGTCAATATTTTTTCTTTACAGTGTATTATAACCAAAAGTCTTTTTATTTATGGTGACTACATCCGTTCTATCCTATCATAGGAAGATCCACATCTTCAAATGTACATGCACGAAGGAAAAGGATTTGGTAAACTAATCCATAGAGTGATTTTGCCGTAGGAAGGAGACTTATTTTGGAAGCCTGTGGATTAATTGTAGAATACAATCCGTTTCATAATGGACACCTGTATCACTTAACGAAATCAAAGGAACAATCAAATGCATCCTGTTTAATTGCTGTCATGAGTGGAAACTTCCTACAACGAGGGGAACCTGCCATTATCGATAAGTTTCAGCGAACAGAAATCGCCTTACGTTCAGGAGTCGATTTAGTTGTTGAATTACCATATGCGTATGCCGTGCAGCATAGTGATTTATTTTCATATGGCGCTATTACGACGTTAGCAAATCTTTTCTGTCCTACCGTCTGTTTTGGGAGCGAACATGGAGAAATAGAGGACTTTTTTTCCGCTTATAACGTCCTAGTTAAAGAAAAGCAGACATTCCAAGCTGAACTTCATCATTATTTAGGCCAAGGTTTATCCTTTCCAGAAGCGAGTAAACATGCATATGCCTCCATTGGATTAACAGAAGGATCCGTCGATTTGTCTTCACCAAACAATATTTTAGGCTTTAGCTATGTAAAAGCAATCAAAGAATACGGTTACTCCATACAACCGATGACCATAGAACGAACTAGTAATCAATTCCATCAAGAGACGATAACAAGTTCCATTGCTAGTGCAACGAGTATAAGAAAGGAATTGCTTGCATCCAAAGAAATTCCCAACAAGGTAAAGCAAGCAATCCCAGTTCCTACGTTTGAAGCACTGGAGGATTATTACGAGAAAACGGGTGTATGGCATGATTGGGAGCACTACTTCTCCTTGCTGAAGTACCGAATTCAAACAATGCCACTTACTGAACTGGAGTCCATTCACGGGGTAGAGGAAGGGTTAGAATACCGGTTAAAAAGAACCGTTGAATCCGCTGTTAGCTTTAACGACTGGATGCAAACACTTAAGACAAAACGCTATACATGGACTCGGCTGCAACGTATTTGTACTCATATTTTGACAAATACAAAAAAAGTGGATATCGAAAAGATGAAAGAAACCAATACTTTGCCTTATGTACGTGTGTTAGGCATGACCAAAACTGGACAAGACTATTTGCATCAAATAAAAAAAGAAACAGATATTCCGATTTATACGAAGCTCCCTACTGATAATTCTCTTTTATCAGTAGTAGAACAAAGAGCAACAGATGCTTACTATAGTATCTTGTCTCCTCAAAACCAAATCAAGCTAAAGCGTCAAGAAGTTCTACCTCCTATTCGTGTTTAGGCACTAAGTGACTTTATGATTTCTCTATACGCGTTAGCTGGATAATACTACTTTTTTCATCAGAAAATCCGAACTGGTTGATACCTAGTTCGGATTTTATTAGATATGATTTTATTTTTATCAGCTATTCACTTTTCGGCTTTATTTTCTCCAAATAATCTAATGCATCTTGAAAAGTATCGACAGGAACAATTTTCATATCTGTCCCAATTTCTTCTGCCGTTTTAACTGCAACGGAGTAATTAGAGTTTTCCGCACCATTTTCATTTGGTGCGAAGAAGATAGAACAGCCCTCATCATCGGCTGCAATAACCTTTTTATCAATTCCACCTATTCTTCCAACCTGACCTTCATAGCTGATCTCGCCTGTTCCGGCAATTTCGTATCCTTTCGTTAGATCCTCTTCAGTCAATTGGTCATAAATTTCCAAAGAGAACATCAAGCCAGCACTTGGCCCCCCAATATTTCCACTAGCAAATTCAATGGAAGGATCCACTTCTACTTCTCGATCTGTTACTAATTGAATCCCTACTCCAACCTTATTTCCAGCATCCTCAAAAGCTGCGAGTTCAATTTGTTTCTTTAACGTTTCCTTCCCTCTTTCAACCGTTAGCGTAATGGTATCGCCTGCTTTCTTCGATGATACATATTCAATCAGGTCTTCCGATTGTTGAATGCTTTGATCATCTACCTTCGTAATCCGATCTCCGGACTTTAATTGTCCCTCCGCAGGCATTCCCTCTATCACAGATACTACATAGACCCCTTTATACTCAATATCTATATCTTTTCCAGCTGCTTGGTAGGCTACAACAGTAGAAGCTTCTTGTGAATTTTCCATCATTTGAAGCTGGGCCTCGAAATATTCATCTTGAGAAATTCCTTCTGGAAAAACTTCATCCATGCTCATAATGTCATAATGCGGATGAAAAGAAGCCCAGGCATATTGTATAGGGGTTGCTTGTCCACCTCTAACTGTAACAAGGTGCATATCTCCTTCACTTTCAAACCCATTACTCACTTCTACAATTGGATTAAGAGCATCTGCTTCACCTGGCTTATATATATAAAATGGAAGTCGATATCCCATTAGGAATGCTGTTAAAAGAATAATAAGTATTGAAAATATAAAACCCTTTTTACTAAATTTCATGATTTTTCTCCTTCCAGTTTGTCACGATGTCTTGTATATCGTTCATTTTCTTTTTTGCTTCCTCACTTCCCTTTCCAATAATCTCTGCTGCGTCTTTAAAGGACCGAGAATCATAGTGAGAAACAGCTGGTTTAAGTATGATATCTGCCTTTTGAGGATTGTGCCGTACCAATTCTTCCTGCATGATGTCAATGCTCTGTAGCATCACATCATACATAGAATATATGTTTGGATTAGGAGAAAAAGCAGAACAGTCTACTGCAATTACAATATCTGCACCCATTTCACGAGCAACCGATACAGGTACACGATCCACGACTCCACCGTCAATAAAATATTGCCCGTTAATTTTCTCAGGAACAAATATTCCTGGTATGGATATACTTGCCCTGACTGCATCTGCAATAAACCCTCGATGAAAGACTTTTTTCTTGCCAGTATAGAGCTCGGTTGCTACTATTCCAACTGGGATTTTTAAATCTTCCAAGTTTTTATTAAAGGTTAACAATTGAATAAATTCCTTAATTTTATCTCCTTGAATAATCCCCATCTTAGAAATAACAAAATCCATTAAAACGTTCCGCCTGATGTTCGTTGCAAGTTGAATTAAATGTAATGGCTCTTGACCGGCAGCATAAAAGACACCTATTACAGCGCCAATACTACTTCCTGAAATAAGGTGGATAGGAATACCGTTGTCTTCTAACTCTTTAATAACCCCTAAATGTGAAAGTCCTCTCGCGCCACCGGATCCTAGAGCAAGGCCAATAACTGGTTCTGCCAAATTATGTCTCTCCCTTAGGTGAAAATAATGAACGGTACATAATATGGCATATTTACTACTTCTATGAGCGTATATTGATAAAGAGCGCTTGTACTATTGGATTTAACCATATTTTACTATTATCAAAAATAGAAGTACAGAAAAGTGTAGCTCTAGACTAGGAGGGACTTTTATTTGAAATCAAAAGGGAAAACTATACTTCTTGCATCCATGGCCTTATTCCTGGCGGTGTCTCTTATAACCTTTCCAAGCGTATCGCTTGATGCGAGTTTACGAGGATTCGAAATGTGGACCGAGATCGTATTTCCGTCCCTTCTGCCTTTTTTTATTACGGCTGAATTATTAATTGGATTTGGGGTTGTAAAATTTATTGGAGTCTTATTCGAGCCAATAATGCGCCCCCTTTTCAATGTACCTGGTGTAGGGAGCTTCGTCTGGGCCATGGGGATGGCAAGCGGATATCCTTCTGGTGCCAAGCTCTCCTCACGGCTAAGACAAGAGGAGCATTTGACAAGAATTGAAGCGGAGCGCCTCGTATCGTTTACGAATGCTTCAAATCCGTTGTTTATTTTTGCTGCGGTATCTATTGGATTTTTTCATGATCCACAACTCGGTGTATTACTTGCTGTGTGTCACTATCTAGGGAATACAATAGTTGGTATTTTGATGCGGTTTCACGGAAAAGATTCAGAAAGAGAAGAACGCGATGCTAGAGGAAAACAAAGCTTTTCTCTCGTACGAGCTTTTAAAGAGATGCACCAAGCACGGTTAGAAGATTCAAGACCATTCGGTAAAATTTTCGGAGATGCAGTCATTAATTCCGTAAATACGTTATTAATGATTGGTGGATTTATCATTATGTTTTCTGTCTTCACCAATCTATTGTCCCAAGTGGGGATTTCACCATTTATCGCATTCTTTATTGAGCATGTGCTTCAATTTGCCCAACTTCCAGAAGGTCTAGCTTTACCTTTACTATCCGGATTATTTGAAATCACCTTAGGAGCACAATTAATATCTGAGGCAACAATTTCTAGCTTTTTACCTCAAGCCATACTTGTTTCGTTTATCTTGGCTTTTAACGGATTATCGGTTCAAGCGCAAGTAGCGAGTATTTTAGCAGAAACAGATATCCGGTTCGCACCCTATTTCTTCGCTCGTCTTATACACGGCGTAATCGCAAGCTTATTGACCGTTGCCCTATACAAACCACTTTATTTGAATCATAAGGCGACGGAATCCACGGTTCCTGTGTTTTCCTCTTTTGCACAATCAAGCTCATGGGCGGAATGGTGGAACACCTTATTACAAATAGGTCCATTATTTACTATTACAATGATCGGAATGACGGTCATCGTAATAGGAGCCCGAATAAAGACTAATTTCGTTCAAAAAAGTTAAAAGGAAATCCGAGAGGCTATAGTACCTCTCGGATTAATCTATTTGCTAAATTTCTCTATCAATGCTTGCTCTACAACCTCAGGTACAAGGTCTGAAACATTTGCATGGTATTTGGCCACCTCTTTGACAACACTGGAACTCAAGAAGGAATATTGATTGTTTGTCATCATGAAAAATGTTTCAATATCTTCGTTCAGTTTCCTATTCATAGATGTAATTTGCATCTCATACTCAAAATCACTAACTGCTCGTAGTCCACGTAGAATAGCCTGTGCATTTTTTTCTTTTGCATAATCCATCAATAAGCCATCACACGTGTCAACGGTTACATTATCTAAATCAGTAGTGACCTGTTTTAATAAATCTGATCGTTCCTCCACCGTAAATAACGGAGACTTCGCCTGGTTATTAAACACAGCCACGATAACATGATCAAAAATTTTGGCACCTCTTTGGATAATATCTAAATGCCCATACGTAATGGGATCAAAACTGCCTGGACATATCGCTAACTTCGGCATTATTCTTGCCCCTTTCGTTTATATAGAGTAATAGCAGTCGTACTTCCATAGTCTTCTTTTCGAAATGCTACATATCCAGAATAGTCATCAGGAAGAAGTTCATTAGCTTCATGTTCACATACAATGACCCCATTAGGATGGAGCAAATCATGTTCTTTGATAGCATCCATTAGCTCAATATAGGATACCTTTTGATATGGCGGATCTAAGAAGATATAATCGAAAACAAGTTCTCGCTTTGCAGCGGCTTTTAGTGCACGAAAAGCATCCGTACGAAACACTTCTGCTTGATTCTCCAATTTTAAATCTTGTAAATTTTGATGAATAACCTGAATGGCTTTTCCTTGTTTATCAACAAATATTGCCTTTTGCATGCCACGACTAAGAGCTTCTATTCCTAATCCACCACTCCCAGCAAATAAATCTAAGCAGATCCCACCTTCAAAAAAAGGACCAATCATCTGAAAAAGTGCCTCTTTTACTTTATCTGTAGTCGGTCTCGTTAATCGATTTGCTACCGTTTTTAGTTGACGTCCTTTATGTATTCCAGCAATAACCCTCATCGTTACACCTCTTCATTTTGTTTCGCCCTTTATCCTATCATAAAACGACTAGGAAACGAAGCGTAATTTTAGTACGGTCTTCGCTTTCCTCATAAAAGAGAACTTAGAAAAATTTGAATGATTTATGTATAAATTTCCTCCTGTCGTCCATAATAACGACTGAAGCGACTAACCAATCGTATTAGTTGCTTCTGAACACGGAGAAGACTTACGTTTCCCCATAAGTTCTTCCTCCGGTTTCTCCTCTCCCTTTGCCTTTTTGCTTTCTATTGTAGAAGGTAAAAAGGGCCTGCAGAAAAATTTCTGCAGGCTTTTTTTTGAAAGAATAGAGGCATAGGCGAACACTTTTCACTAAAAAAGCTTTTCAGCACTCGGCTAAAAAGCTTAAATCCCCATTTTATAATCATATTCCTTCGCTTTATCTAACTTCGCATTTTCATAGTCTGTACGGATAAAAGGTTTTTGTGATGGACTAACCTTTGATACAAACGGTAACTGCCCTATCCGCTTCTCTTTTTCCTCATATTCCGATTGGTTTACATAGAGAACGGCATATTTTTGATCTTTGGAAACATAGATTAAATGTCCAAATTTTTTAATTTGCTTTATATTCTTCATATGTTGAAACCAAACTACTATGCCTTGTCGTTGTGTTCTCATCTAAGTTCCTCACTTACCTAAGTCTTTTTTCATATTTTATCAGACAATTTAGAATGTAGCAATGCAGGGCAACCATTATATAGTATTAAGGTACATCACCAGTCATTAAAAGAAAGCTGACTACAACAAGTCATTCACGACTTTTGAGTCAGCTTAAACCATTAAGATGCTCTGCAACCACAGCCTCCACTACCGCTACCACAGCCACAGCCACCATCTTTAAGTGCAGCACCATCTCTTGGTACTTTTACATTGTTACTCACACTATGAGCTACAAGCTCACTAACATCATCTAATAGCTCTTGTAATTTTCTTTCTGCAATTTTAAAAGAAGCAACTTTTTCATTCATGTCCATTTCACGTTTGGTAGATCTAATTTCTTTCATAATTGTGCTGTAATCCGGGTGATATCTACCAAACCGTTGAACATCTTCATATTGCTCTTTCATCGCTTGAAAGGCTGCTATTAAACGTTGTGCTTCTTCATCTTCTTCTAAAGATGCTTTAGCTTTATGAAAATCGTCCATGACATCTGAGGATAGAATCATCTTTCCTAAGTATTCGGACTGATCTAAGAGTTGTACGATTTCTAAAGTGGCAATCACTAGTTTCCACCTCCAACTCCATCATAACAGGCTTTTTCTATAAAAGAAAGAGGCAAGCTAGTCTTTCATAGAGCCTGCCAATTGAATAAACATAGACACCATTTGCATTTGACTCGCGAACCGTTCCATTTTCTGTGGAACCGTACGACCATAATATACTTTCATCTCTTGTTCCATCTCTTGAATAGAATCCGGATTTCGAGTTAATCTACGATACCACTCTGGATGTTCACGGATATAAGAAACCATTTCCTGATTTGATTGTATATATTGATATAAGCTAGGTTGCAACGGATTCCCTCCTTAATCTCTTCTTCTTTGGAACGGCATTGGATGATTTGATTTTGAAGAGAACTGTCTTTTTGCATCCTGAAATTGCCCTATTAGCTTTTGAATATTCCCAACTGCTCCATTTAATTGATTAATATGTGCTTCCATCTTATCTAAATCAACGTTTTCTACCATCTTCATTAGTTTATTTAGCTTTTCTTGATTTTTCCCCTTTGATTTTGCACCTTTCTTTTTACTACGCGTCTTTTGCGTTGGGGATTTCGTCTTATACTTTTCCCAAGAAGGATCATCCTCCCCTAATAGCATCCATTTCTCATAGTAAGGCTGCCAGCCCTTTCCGCTTTTTCTCACTTCTTTAACCAGCTCCGGATGCTTCTGTACAAATTGTTTGAATTCTTTAATAGACGGATGCAGATCTTTTCCCATCGTCCCTGCTCCCTCCAATCTTTGATGAATATACCTATAAGTTATCGTATGAAAGGGAATATCCATTGTTACTATCTAGATTAGGTCTTCACATACAAAAACACCCCAGAGGTTAGATTTGTAACTCTAACTTCTGGGGTGCAATACCCAAGGTGGTTAGCTTTTTTGTAGAAAATTTTGCGTGTAATAATACTTATACACACCTACTCCTAGATGGGTATAGTTCCCTTCGAGTAATGCATGACGGTGGCCTTCACTATTTAACCAGCCTTCTACCGCAGCAGGACCATCCGTATATTGGGCCGCAATATTTTCACCTGCCATCTTGTAAATCACATCTTTTTCACTTAATCGATCCTTCAATCCTTTTCCATCCTGAGAATAGTGAGAGAAATATTTATGAATTGACATATCTTTACTGTGGCCAAGCGCAACCGTGGCCACTACTTCATCCCACTTTAGAACACCTACCTGGTGTCTTGTTCGAATAATATTGGTAATATCAAAAATTTGCTGTTCTGCACCGTCTTCTACTTCAGCCCATTCTTTATCTGACAGTATCGGAGCTTCAGGAAGATTTCCTGTATAGAAAATGTCATATGGTCGCTGGACTAAAAGTGTATCTGCATCCATCGCTCTAATGGACGACAGTTTGCCAGTAAACGTGTCAAAGTATAATTGCATAAATCTCTCATTTGAAAGCTTCACAAGTGGACGCATCTTTAAGTCCTTGTCTGTAAGAGTAAACCTGTAAGAAGTTACACCGACGTTAAAGGACACTTCTTTCTGAAAAGATCTTTTTCCCTTTAAGTCTTTATAGGATTCTCCTAATGAAATCCCATCCATTTTCCCTTTCGACCCAGTAATGAAAACTGTAACCACTTTTTTATCACGAATTCCAAATTGAGCATATTGACTTTTTTTATCGGAATAAATCCACCAATTATAGCCATATGAGCTTTTATCTTTCCTTATCGGCTCTCCGTAAGCTTCTGATAGCTCCTGACTGTCCTTTCCAATCCAACCCAATAATTCTCCTTCGATCGGCTCTGAGCTCACGGTTTCATCCGTCAGAGAAGAATTGGTTGGTTGGGATATAGCTTGTTCCACTTCTTGCTTATTTTCTTTGCTCTCACTTTTATCTATATGTAGCCAATTTGGAAAGCTTAATTCTTGAAATGGCAAGAAATAAATAGCACCAATAATCATTAGCATTAGCAACAAAAAACTTCTGATAGCACGCATGAATGTTAACTCCTTTTTGTCCACTTAACACTAGTATAGTTCTAGTATAATAAGAATATGAAAGAAATGGTCAATTTAATAGAATTGTTAACAAACTTTAACGCAAGTAGTTTTTCCATTAAAAATAGCCGATTCCTTTTTAAGGAACCGGCTAAACGTTATTTACTGAATTTGATTGTGAACAGAAATATCCTCTAATGCACGTCCAGCAGCTTCATTAGATTTGTGTTCAAGAGCTAAGTCCCCTAATGCAAGCATACCAACTAGCTCGCCTCCGTCGATTACAGGAAGACGACGAATTTGTTTCTCAGCCATGATTTGGCTCGCCTCCTGCACCGACGTTTGTGGAGAACAAGAATAAAGTTCTGAGCTCATCACTTCTTTTACGGATGTTTCAGCATTTTTACGTTCTGCTAATCCACGAATGACCAAATCTCTATCCGTAATCATACCCATTAACTCACGGTTTTCTCCACAAATTGGAATAGCCCCAACATTTTTGTCTCTCATCTTTGTTGCGGCTTCCGTCATCGTGTCACTTGGCGAACAATAGCTAACATCTGTTGACATTATTTCCTTAACGGATTTCATTCGGAAACTCCTCCTTTAATGAAGTAACATAAGATGAGCAAATCATCTCATTTCTTATTGTTACCCATTTACCGCATAACTTGCATGATATTTTGATCTGCCTTTTAATTCCCCGTTTTCATTGCAACTTATCTCATTTCATACTATTATAAGATTAGCTACATAATTTTTGCGAGGTGGAAGTATGAGAATTGAAGGATCTGGAATTGAAGACATTACTATTGATTTAGAACCATTAGATCACGTTATGAATGATATCGCTTTTATTCGTGCAGGACAGTGGGATTATGAAAGAGTTACATATGATTATAAAATAAATTCTCCAGAAAAAAATGTTACGTACTACATTCGTATTCAAGGCTATGCAATTGAAGGAGATGTTGATAAAGGGAATGCAGTGATTAAATTAAAAACCCCTCTTTTAGGTAAACATTACTATCCACATGGTATTGAGTATGGAGAACAAGAGGAATTCCCTGAAAGCGTTAAAGATCGTACTACTAAGCTTCTTGAAAAAGCGAAGCAGGAATTAGATGCGCTGAAAAACGATTAGTGTTATTTAAGACCATCCGAAGGGTGGTCTTTCTTTTTATACTTTTTAAATATGTATTGCTACCTTCATTCGTGGAAATCATGTTACCATAATAGGTAGAACATGTATCTGTTGCTTCTACGTAGTAAACTTTTAAAGTTCTCTCCAAAAAATATTTCATCTTATAGAAAAAAAACTATTCAAAACAGAACCTTCATGCTATATTTTGATTAAAGTTGTACATGTTCGGAAAGGGGATACATATTTAAATTGTTTCGATACCTAAGTAAACGCCAATGGATATTAATTATTTTAACAATTCTAGTCATCATTGCAGGGTACTTTATTTTGCCGGTTTCCGTTCCACTTATTGTTGCCTTCGTTACCGCTTTAATACTTAATCCAGCTGTCAGAATGATGCAATTCCGATTTAAAATGAATCGAAAGTTTGCTGTCACTATTGTTTTCTTGATTTTCTTACTTATTATTGGAGTGATTGGGTCTTATTTTGTTACAAGGGCAGTCACCCATGTCGCCCAATTTACTGAAGATGCACCTATATATATTAACCAACTCACCAAAAAAGTCGGAGATTGGGAACAAGACTTAGATCATTTTGCCGAAGATTTACCTGAAGAATTTATTAAAGAAGTAAAAGATGGAATTCAAAGTACGGTTGATTCTTTCGCTGAAACACTTCGAAAAAATCTTAAAATCGAAAAAATTGCATCCGTAGTAGGCTTAATTCCTCAATATCTCGTGAGCCTGTTGGTGTACTTGATAGCCTTATTTTTGTTTATGCTCGAGTTACCGGGGATTAAGGCAAAAGCTTATAACCAATTGACGGAAGAAACAGCAGAAAAGGTTCAGTTTATGAATGCACGACTATCTTATGTGGTATTAGGTTTTCTCAAAGCTCAATTCTTAGTTAGTATTGTAATCTTTATCGTGTCACTGATTGGATTGTTGATAATCGCACCAGAAGTAGCGGTTATCATGTCGGTAATTATTTGGATTATCGATTTTATCCCTATAATCGGGTCGATTGTAATTTTAGCGCCATGGGCCATTTACATGTTCTTAGCGGGGGATATCGCAACAGGTACACAGTTGTCCATTTTAGCCATCATACTTTTGGCTATTCGCAGAACCGTAGAACCTAAAGTAATGGGTCGCCATATTGGGTTATCGCCACTAGCAACCCTAATTGGTATGTACCTCGGACTTCAATTACTCGGAATCATGGGCTTTATCCTTGGGCCACTGCTTGTGATTGCCTTTAATTCAGCTAGAGAAGCCGGAATTATTAAATGGAATTTCAAGCTATAGTTATAAACAAGAAGCTTACAAGTTGTAAGCTTCTTGTTTTTTGATTTAGAAAAAATCCATAAAGGCAGGAGTTAGCGGTTTAACTAAATATGGAAGCACTTGTTTATCTCCACTTGCTTTTATTTGATTCATTCTCTGTAATGCATCTATAGATTGACTACCAAGTAGCCACGCAGTCAACACTTGAATAGACAATTCTAATTTTAGAGGAGCCTCGAAGTTCTCTTTTTTCAAAACCTCTACTACTTTTCCTTTTTTAATGTCAAGCGACCATTTCCCTTCATTCCAGGAAGCACATGGATCTGTAATACTTAATCCTATACTACAGCTGATTTCCGGATGAAAGAATGGGTACTGAAGAAGGAAATCAGAAACGTTAACAATTCTAGTCATAAAATATGGATGAACTTTGCGATCCACTTTCTCACCTTCTAAGTAAAAGTCAATCCACTCATCTGGCCATGACACCATTTCAACCCTTTCAATCATGGAGTCATGGTTTCGGACCCATTGCAAAAGCCCATGAAATGCTGATTCCGTAAAGAACACCATTTCCTCCACTTGAAGTTTAGCTTTTTCTAACCGAGAGATTAAGTACCCCTCTGCTTCTCGATTATCGTTCCAAAACAAGACTATCTGTTCATCTCCAGTCAAGATTCTTTTCTCCCACCACCATTCCGTACGAGCAAGTGTTAATCCATATTGCTGCGCCTTTCGTTCGTACAAGTCCATTAGAATTGGCTTCATGTCGCTAAACTTAACTCGTTCCGTTCTGCACTGTGCTTTTCTTTTTTCTATGTCTGTTGGCTTAAATAAATAGGTATGTTCATATTGCGTCATCTCCCACCCAAATCGACGATAAAAACCAATGGAAAAAGGATGGAGTAAACTAATGGACTGATTCGCCCCTTTCATCAACCGAAGAGCTTCACGAATAAGTTCATCAACCTTTCCTTGCCTTCTAAACTCTGGCCAAGTTGCTACACCCGCGATTCCACCGAAAGGTATTTTTTTAGAACCTAAAAAAGCTTCTAATGGACGTATATGTAATTTAGCAGCTAACTGATCCCCTTCCCAGTATCCTAATACTTTGTGCTGCTCCATATCTGCTTTTCGTTCTTTTCGTTCTTGCTCAGGTATGGCGCGATTAAACGCATATTCCCCCAAATCAATTGCACTGTCAAACTCCGATGACGTAAGTTCCTTGATTTCCAATCTTATCTCTCCCCTTTACTTGAGTCCAGTACCCTTCTTCTTTCAAAAGATATGAAAGATCGTTCATTCTTATATATTTCATAGTTATTATAAATAAGTACACGTTGCGATATAATATTCGAAATATCACAGCTCGCAGTCACCCTATAAATATTGGGTTGCTCAAGCGCCCATTCCGTAAGAAATTTGACAGCTTCAGTTGCAATACCTTGCTTTCGAAATTTCGGCAACACTTCATACCCAATGTCCAATGTGTGGGGCGGTTCGTCATCTATTCTTCCTTTGAAACCGATATTTCCAACCAATTGATTAGACGCATTTTCCAAAATAACCCACGGTCCATATCCAAGTTCAGATGGGTCTGCTTCTAGCTTCTCTACATAGAGTGGCAATAAAGCTTTAAAACCATCAGACGGCCAATCGATTTCAAAAGGAATGTGATACTTTAAGAAGTAAGCCATTCGATTTGTCATTAATAACTTTACACTATCTAATGTGAGCGCAACTAACGTTAATCGAGCACTTACAATCTCCATGAACCTATCCCTCCTTTATCTGTAATATTAGGTAGTATTACATCGTTTGTAAAGATAAAAAAGAAGTTATTTCCTTTAGAGAAAATAACTTCTTTTTTATTAAAAGCCTAATATTGCCTTAATTAAACTTGTTGTCTCTCCACCATGATAGAATACATAGAGGAGTAAATATACTGCTACACCAGTAATCGCCGTAAAAAACCAAATAATACTTGTGATAGGACCGATTTTTCGGTGCCTGCGAATGTTACGCTTAAAAGCAAGCGTCAATGTTACAATCCCAAATACAGCTCCTGTAGTGGCTAAAATGATATGAAAGATAAGAAAAATTGTATAGTAAATCTTTATATCATCCGGTCCACCAAAGCTCGTATTTCCAATAAAAATGGTACGAGATGCATAAATTACGAAAAATAGGATGGCACTGATTGCACCTGCAATCATTACTTTTTTGTGTTGCTTATATTTATGCTTTGCTACTAGTACCCAACCAATTGCAACTAGAACAGCACTTAAAACAATGAAAAATGTACTAATCGTTGGTAATACAGACATATACTTCGTTTCCTTTCAATGCTTAATATCCTTCATTTGTGGATGGTATAGGGTCAATCTTCTGGCTTTCTTTACGGAACCACCCAAAAAATACACTAGCCAACACATATCCATATACAACCTCTTGTGTTATTTTCATCAAAATACCACCAAGCTGTTGATCCTCTAACACAGGAATGGGAGAAAACATTTCCGGTCCCGTTAAAGGAATTCCATCTAACACAGTGGTCGGAACACACAAGGATAGTGCTTGAATCCAGCCACCTAAACTGTGGTAAGTAGCATATAGTGACTCATCCGAAAAGATAATTAAGCCACATGCCGGAGTTATTAGAACACCGTTAGCAAATATATAGCCAATGCTCAAAACTGGCGACATTGTCTTCATTTCTTTAATCGGAGTAAATATTGGCCACCACATAAAGAACGCAGTAACTAGAATAACCGTTGTAATGATTGCATGCGCAACTGGACTTGCCTTCGTAAAGTCAAAAATGCTCGGAATATGATAGAGTGAAAACAGACCATTAAATAATAAAAGAGCAATAAGTGGCTTTGTAAAAAGGCGTAATAATGGACTTAAAATCGGCGTTTGGAATACTTTTCTCCATACCCACACTGGAATTCCTCTAATAATTAGAATTGGGAATAGTAGATAGTATAGAGCCATTTGCACCATATGAGCGGTAAACATAATATGAGACACCAAATCCACTGGAGAACCCTTTACAACGTATAACAAGAATAAGCCCATATAAAAGGAAATCTGCTGTTTCGTTGTTGGCTTGTCCATGGAAGTGAAGCGCCTATGGTACACACTTGTTAGTAAGTAATAACACACACCTAGTCCAATAACAAATAACATATAATACGGACTCCACAAGGCACGGAACCCAAAAATTTGTAGTTCTAACCACATGTTTTGTTCACTCCAGTTTTAGCTAGTAGTTATCTATTCTATTATACCGTAAACCATTGCAAAAACCGAAAAAATGTATGACAATTCCTCAACAATCAAAAACAAAAATGGACAGTCATTGATTACAGATTATTTTTTCTTCATATACGGGAAAAAAGGCCGGGACAACCCGGCCTTTTCCAATTTTACCACCAAACAAGAACGGTCAACGTTAGGACTGTTAAGAAAGCAACAGACATTCCACCATAAATCATTAATGCTGGCATTTCGTGACCCTTGTGGCTCATGTGCATAAAGTAATAAAGTTGAAACCCAACTTGAACAATTGCTAATACGAGCAATATTGGAATAATAAATAACTTACTTAAGTCAGCCATTACCATCCCAAATGCTACGATTGTGAAGGCAATCATTAGTGCAAACGTGATTAATTGTTGCTTCATCTCTTCTTTTCGCTGTTTCTTGCGATAGTTTAGAGCAGTAGAATTGGTGTTTTCAGACATTGATTAACCCACCTTTCCTATTAGGTAAACAACTGTAAAGATGAATACCCAGACCACGTCTATAAAGTGCCAGTAAAGGCTAGCAATATAAAACTTAGGAGCATTGTAAAGATTTAATCCGCGTTTTGCATTTCGTACCATTAAGGTTGTAATCCATAGTAAACCGAAAGCAACGTGTCCACCGTGGAATCCAACTAATGTATAGAAAGCTGATCCAAACGCAGAAGAACGGAAAGTGAAGTCTTCCCCGTGAATATAGTGATAAAACTCATAAAGCTCACAGCCTAAGAATCCTAGTCCTAATAGAACGGTAATTCCTAACCATAGCTGCATTTTTCCAAAATCATTATTTTTCATGTGGTACATGGCGTACACACTAGTAAGCGAGCTTGTTAAAAGCAGCATTGTCATAATGAAAACTAATTCTAAACCGAATAGTTCCTCAGCTGTTGGGCCACTTCCATTTGAACCTTTTAATGCCAGGTAAGTTCCGAAAAGACTTGCGAATAATACAGTCTCTCCGCCAAGGAAGAACCAAAATCCTAAAAACTTGTTTTTTCCTTCAAGGGTGGCTTTTTCTGGATTCTCTGGCATCACTTCTGGATTTAAAGAGTGATCGTGACTCATTATTTAGCCCCCTTTTCAAGATCTTCTTTATGAATATGGTAACCTAAATCATCTTTTACAGAACGAACAAACATTGCTCCTAGCGCAATACCCATACCTACAAATACTGCAGTTAACCAGCTTAAGTCATCCACTTGATAGATAAAGCCAAATCCTGCAATAAAGAAGCCTAAAGACATAACGAAAGGCAAAATGGAATTGTTCGGCATATGAATGTCGCCAAGTGGTTCTGCTGGCGTCATCTCTTTACGGCCTTCTGTTTTTTCTACCCATAAAGGATCTAATCCTCGTACAAGTGGAAGTTGTTTAAAGTTATAGTGCTCTGGTGGAGATGGAATGGACCATTCTAATGTACGACCATCCCAAGGGTCTCCTGCTACTTCTTGTTTCTTCACAGAAGTTGAAATGACGTTAATTAAGAACACAATCGTTCCTGCTGCCATAAAGAAAGCACCAATTGTACTAATTAAGTTACCAGTATCTAACCCTTGGTCAGGTAAGAAAACCCAGTAACGACGTGGCATACCCATTAGTCCAAGGAAATGTTGGATAAAGAATGTTAAATGGAAGCCTATAAAGAATAACCAGAACGTTAATTTACCAAGCTTTTCATTTAATATTTTACCAAACATTTTTGGCCACCAATAGTGAAGGGCCGCAAAGATACCAAACACGACTCCACCTACGATTACGTAGTGGAAGTGAGCAACAACAAAGTAAGAATCATGGTATTGATAATCGGCCGCAGCAGCAGCTAACATGACCCCAGTCGTACCACCAATCGTAAACGTAGGTAAAAATCCTAATGACCATAACATGGCAGAATTCACTGTAATATTTCCACCCCATAATGTTAAGAGCCAGTTAAAGATTTTAATACCAGTTGGTACAGCAATGGCCATTGTTGCTACAGCAAAAATAGAGTTTGCTGCTGGTCCAAGACCCACTGTAAACATGTGGTGAGCCCATACCATGAAACCTAAAAACCCAATTAGAACTGTCGCGAATACCATTGCTGTATAACCGAATAAACGTTTTTTAGCAAAGGTAGACATGACTTCACTAAATACCCCGAAGACTGGAAGTATTAAAATGTACACTTCTGGGTGACCGAAAATCCAGAACAGGTGCTCCCAAATAACAGAGTTTCCACCCATTGTTGGATCAAAGAACCCAGAACCAAACATACGGTCAAACATAAGTAAGAAAAGTCCTACTGTTAAAGCAGGGAACGCGAACAAGATTAAAACACTTGTTACGAAAATAGTCCAAGTAAACAATGGCATGCGCATGTATGTCATTCCGGGTGCACGCATATTAATGATGGTTACTAGGAAGTTAATCCCCCCCATTAATGTACCCGCACCAGAAATTTGTAGACCGAGTATGTAGAAATCTACACCGTGGCCTGGTGAGGTGGTTGAAAGTGGTGCATACGCTGTCCAACCAGCATCTGGAGCTCCACCAAGGAACCAGCTTGCATTTAATAATAATCCACCAAATAAAAATAGCCAAAAACCTAAAGAGTTCAAAAACGGAAAGGCAACGTCACGTGCCCCAATTTGTAAAGGAACAACCGCGTTCATCAGTCCGAATATAATAGGCATTGCTGCAAGGAAGATCATTGTCGTTCCATGCATAGTCAAAATTTCATTATAAAAACCTGCGCTAACAAAATCATTTGCTGGTTTTATTAGCTGAATACGTATTAACATAGCTTCAAGTCCGCCAATTAGGAAAAACAAACCTCCAGCGATTAAATACAAGTGTGCAATTTTCTTATGATCGACTGTGGTTATGTAATCCCACAAAAAAGCGCCAAAGCCTTTCTTGTGCGTAACTGCTGTACTCACGCTTATAAACCTCCCTTAACCTGATCCATCCCGTTATTTTTATTCATTGCCAGCACTTTCTGGTGTTATTTCTGAAGGTTGTAATTGTAATAAGTAGTCCGCAATCTTACTTGCTTCCTCTTCTGATAACTTCGGATAGTTTCCAGCCATTTTATTTCCTGGTTTTAATTCATCCGGGTTTAACAACCAATTCACAATAGTTTCTTTATCATGATCTAACACACCAGCAACTCTAGTTCTATCCCCGAAGTTCGTTAAATTTGGACCAACCGCTGCAGGAGAAGAACCAATAGCGTGACAACCTATACAGCTATTTTCTTGGAAGAGCTTCTGACCTTCCTGTGCACTCGCTGTTTCTGGTTGTGCTTCTGGATCAACATTCTTCATGTCTTGAACCCATTGCTCATACTCTTCTGGACTGACAGCTATTACTTTGAAATCCATTAAAGAGTGTGAAGGTCCACAAAGCTCAGCACATTTACCCCAGTAAACGCCCTCTTCATATGCTTCAATGTACATCGTATTTTCATTCTCTGGATTTGCATCCATCTTACCTGAAATAGAAGGAACCCAGAAAGAGTGAATAACGTCACTAGACTTAAGATTTAAATACACTCTAGTATCTGTCGGAATATATAAGTCCTGACTAGTTTGGATTTCCTCTTTATTGTAACTGAAGTGCCACCAGTACTGGTTACCAGTTACATTGATATTGATAGAATCCTTCGCTTTTGAATCATCGGCTAGATCAAAAGTAGCTGTAACAGTTGGAACTGCAATAATTATCAATAAGATAATAGGAATAACAGTCCAAATGACTTCAAGTGCTTTATTCCCCTCTGTTTGCTTCGGAATAAAATCTTCCTGACCCTTTTTCTTTCTAAATTTCACAAGTACCATGGTGTAAACAATCATAACCACCAAAATCACGAATATCATGACAGCTAATGAAATGATAATCAGATTTAAAGATACTTCTGCTCCATACCCTTCAGGAACAAATGCGGTAAGATTTTCTTTTCCACATCCTGAAAGTACAAGTAAAAGTGAGCTAAATAAAAACAGAGCTCGGAACTTTCCCATCCAACCTTTCATGAAAATGATACCTCTCTTTCTTTCTCTTCATGCTTCAATTTTATTATAAATTAGAATATCGAAATAAGTACTCTAATTTCTAAACTAAAAAAGTGTACTAGGTACAGTTACAATAATCATGGTTAAAAAGAATATAGTTAGGTAACTTAGAGAGTACACAAACATTCGATTTGCCCATTTTAAATCATTTCCTGTCTTAAACCCACTTATACCTAAGGCTAGCCATCCTACATTTAATACAGTGGCTATGACAAGGAATACCGTTCCTAGCGAAAATAACAAATACGGTAGCGGCAATAGACATGCTACGTAAACTAATATTTGTCTTTTGGTAATCGCAAAGCCATGTACTACTGGTAGCATCGGAACTCCTGCAGCCTTGTATTCTTTGCATTTTTTCATTGCAAGTGCAAGAAAATGTGGGGTCTGCCAAATAAACATAATAACAAAAATAATAATTGCTGCAACATGGAGATTAGGATCCACAGCGGCCCACCCAATTAGTGGAGGAACTGCACCAGACAAACTCCCAATAGCGGTATTAATGGTATATTTTCGCTTAGACCACATGGTATATAAGACAACGTAAGCGAACCAACCAAATGCACCAAATAATGCCGCTTGTACAGTTGTAAAGCTGAGAAGAAGAACCCCTAAAACGGAAAAACCAATTCCTACACTCAATATTACTTTAAGGGGAATCGTGCCTGTAACCGTTGGTCTTGATTTGGTTCTTTTCATAATATGGTCGATATCTCGATCGTAATAATTATTAATCACACAGCCTCCTGCAATAACAAACCCTGTACCAACCATCGTTAATAATAAAGTTACCCAGTGATCGGCAAAAGAAGCATTATTGTAGAAGAGAGCTACCCAAAATCCTGCAAAGGCTGTCATGAGATTAGAATTAATAATTCCTACTTTTATGAGAGCCATAAAATCTGACCATAAGGTAGATTCCTTTTGATTATCTGATTGACTGATTACTTGAGTAGAAGAAACTTCCACCTTATCCATTTTACAACCCTCCTTCCGAGTTGCACAACCATTACTTCCAAAAAAAGAAAAACGTTTTCTTTCTTCAGTTTCTTTTAGTAAATGAAAGCTTAGGCACATACAAGCTCATTGTACCACGTATTCCTTTTGGATTCTATTTGACTTACTCATCTTCACAAATTTGACAATATTGTGACCGACGCTCAAAAAAATAGATTGACTTTATGCTTTTTTCTCCTAAGCTGTTTGAACAATAAAAGTAAAAGAAAAGGCTATAAAAGCCTTTCTAAACAGTTGTTTCTCTATTTGATTGAAGTTTAAAAAAGGTAAATAATAGGCTTCTTCTATTTCCCTTATTTATTTCTAGCAAACAAACTTCGACAATGCAAGTGTTTTTGAACAATTTTATTAGTGAAAAAATAGGGTAAACATGGTACTATTGCTCATGTATGTTTGAAGTACAAGATACAAAGATGAATAAATAATTTGTCACATTAAAGCAGGGTGAACATATGATAAAATTTTTGAGAAAACTATCGATAGTGGCCACCATCATCATGATTCTAGTATTAGTTGGCGGCTCACTTGTCACAAAGACAGATTCGGGTATGGGATGTGGTGCCAACTGGCCTAACTGTGAAGGTGCATTTTCTCCACAGCTCATTATTGAATTAAGCCATCGACTTGTATCAGGTTTGGCTGGCGTCGTCGTCCTTTTACTATCTGTTCTATCATGGAAATATTACGGAGCTATCAGAGAAGTTAAATTTCTAGCGTTCACTTCTTCCTTCTTTTTAATCATTCAAGCTTTGATCGGAGCTGCGGCAGTATTGTGGCCTCAATCAGACTTTGTAATGGCAACCCATTTTGGCATATCCTTAATATCTTTTGCAGCCGTTCTATTATTAACACTGTTAATATTTGAAATTGATCATAAGTTTGATACTAAGTCCTTATTTATTGAGAAACGTTTCCGAAAGCATTTGTATTGGTTTACGGTGTATATTCTATTTGTTGTTTACACAGGAGCACTAGTCCGACATGCAGATTCTAGTTTAGCCTGTACGAGCTGGCCATTTTGTGTTAACAGTAAACCATTTGTATTAAATTTCCATTTCGGACAATGGATCCAAATGGGGCATCGATTAACTGCGGGAATTGCATTTATTTGGACCATCATCCTTTATTTCCAAGTACGCAAGCATTATCGACATAGTAAAGTAATGTACTGGGGTTGGACCATAGGGTTAACACTAATGATAGTCCAAGTCACCTTGGGTGCATTTGTTATTTTAACTTTCGTGAATTTAGGAATTGCCCTAACCCATGCCTTAGTTATTTCGATTTTCTGTGGTTTACTAAGCTACTTCTTATTATTGGCTTCTAGGAGTGCCGCCTCTGAAAAAGTACAATCCAATCAACAACTTCATATTAAATAACAAGAAGAGCTCCCTACCGTTTGGTAAAGAGCTCTTCTTGTTTTTTAATGGTGAAGACTTCTTCTTTGTCTTGCAGCTTCTTTATTAAACACTCTCGGATCATCAAAAGGTTTTTCGACATCTTTTGAAACTAGTATTTCTTTTGCACGAACTTTCTTTGCAATATTATTTAATATTCCCATAGCTATCATCAAAGTAAGTAATGAAGAACCTCCAGAACTAATAAACGGTAAAGGTACCCCTGTTATCGGAAGAATTCCACTAATTGCGCCTAAATTAATAAAGGTTTGAATACCTATCCAAGAAGAAATTCCAATCGCAACAAGAGAGCCAAAGCTATCATCGCATAATCGGGCAATATAAATGCCACGTAAGACGATGGTGGCTAATAAACCAATGACAATTATCACACCTATAAATCCCAATTCTTCAGCAATGACTGCCATAATAAAGTCGGTATGTGGTTCCTGTAGGTAGCCTAGCTTTTGAACCCCTTGTCCTAATCCTTCCCCTGTAATCCCACCAGTACCAATAGCCACGTAAGATTGAATGAGATGATATCCGTCTGTTTTCGGAGTCTCAAAAGGAAGATAAGCACCTGTAAACCTTGCAATTCTTTCTTTGGTAACCATTTGGGTAGCTGCCAACGCTAAAAAACCTACTCCTGTGGCAATCAGAATTGAAAGATGCTTAAATCGAATACCTGAACTAAATATGACCGAGCAAGCAATCAAAAACACAATCGAGGCAGTACCGATATCTGGTTGTAAAAGAATCAACCCAAGAATAATCCCCGTCATGATAAGCGGTGGTAAAACTCCTTTACTAAAGTCTGAAATATAGTCTTGTTTTTTCGAATAAACAGATGCTAAGTATAATATGATTCCTAATTTCGCAAATTCAGAAGGCTGAAATTGGAAAGGTCCGATACTTAACCAAGACTGTGAATTATTGACGTCTTCCCCGAAGACCAAAACGGCAACTAGTAATAGAATAATTCCTAAAACCATACTCTTCATAAGTTTTTGAAGATGTTTATAATTAAAAAAAGACATAATTGTGAAAGGAATTAAGCCTATTAAAAACCATTGAAGTTGCTTAAGCATAAAGTGGTTGCTAGGAACATCATATTTGATGACTGCAACTACCATACTAGCGCTATATATCATAACAACTCCAAATGCTGTTAGAATCAAAGGAGTAATGATAAGGGTAAAATCAAAATCTTTCCATCTATGTTTCATGCCATGCGTACTCCTTTAGTTATGATCAATACTATAATATATCTAATATATCATACTCTAGTAAGATTCTTAACAGAAATCATAAGGTACTTTTCCTTAAAAAAAGACATAAAAAAACCTTGCCGTTTGTCCGCCAAGGTTTATCCATTAGAGCATTATCATTTTTGAGCCGCTTGGGCAGCTTCATGTAAAACGTTTAGTTCCCTTTCTAGATTCTCTAATAGAGATTTTCCGTCCTGCTCTGAAACTAAATTTAATCGAACTGCAAAATCAATCTCTCTAGAAAGACCAAACATTTGTGTATCTAAAACCTCTTCATATAAAGGGCACTGCGGCATCGTAAGATTGTCCATTTGTACTTTAATAAGTTGTAAAATTTTATCAGCATCGGCCTCTAGAAGGGCGTAGGCTTTTTCACGATCACTAATAGCCACCTCTGGAATCACAAAATCCCCTCCTAATATAAGACTTTCTTCTATTTATATTAGCTGTAGTAACAAAAAAATGCAAGAATGTAATGAAAAGTTCCAAATTATTCTACTCTATATTCTCTCTAAAGCATTAACGAATGAAATTGTACTTCATATTTGTTATTCTTTATAGAGATTACTTAATGAAGAAAGGTTGTTCCCGTATGATAGTAGAGATTGAAGGAAAAGTAAAATATCCCATTACATTAGACCCTACTGTTTGGATATTTGATGACAGAAAAATTGAGTTAGAACAAGCGTTTAAACCAGATTTATCCCAAGAAAATACAGCAGATGAACTTGAAATAGCATCTACTCGCTTTGACCGAGAGGTTTATCAAGAAAAGGTAAAACCACCTGTTCATCGGACTGTTGCAAAACATAACCGAAAGGATTTACTTAAGAAATCTTACGTTATGCCAATTCTGGACTTTTTAAACACAGCAGAGATTGAATCCGACGCAACTCGTGTTGAATTGGTTACAAAAAATGGAAAGGAATCCATAAGTATCGACCAGTTGAAAAACAGCTTCCTTCTTTTCTCTAATGAAGGGAAACCTTTAACAGAAGACGGTCCCATACATCTATATTTTAAAGATGGTTCTAATCAGAAATATCCAATCAAAGGGATTACTCGAATCATCCTTACGTAATCCTAGTGAACCACATGCATAAATAAATGGTTTCATCAAAAACTAGTCATACAGAGACTATGTGTAAAAGGCTAGGAGGAAACTACATGATGAAAACATACCTTGCAATTGTGGGGTGCTTAGTTTCAATGTCATTAGTTGGGTGCCAACAACAAAATGAGGAAAGCTTACCTCAAGAAGAAAATAAAAACCCAACCATTCAAGTAAAAGATTCAGACCCTCAACAAAGAGAAGACCTTACCAATAGTGAAGTGGCCAACCACTTGGCAAATGTTGCAAGTGAAGTTCCAAATGTTTACCATGCAACAGCAGTGGTGGCTGGTCCTTACGCAGTAGTTGGAATCGATGTTGATAAAGACCTCGATCGTTCTCGAGTCGGTACGATTAAATACTCTGTAACAGAAGCCCTTCAACATGACCCTTATGGGAAAAACGCGGTCGTTATTGCAGATGCGGACGGCACAGAAAGACTGAAAGATTTAGCAAGAAAGGTACAAGAAGGTCACCCTTTTCAAGGAATTGTAGATGAACTTTCTGCCGTTGTTGGAAGATACATGCCGGAATTTCCAATTAATGAAGACCAACCAAGTGAACCTAATGAAAATAAAGAAGTAATTCCGAAGGACGAACAGAAAAAGTTAGACAACGTGGAAGAGAGAACAATCAAACAATCACATGGATTAACGAAAAACCAAGGTTTCCGTTTAGAAACCTTGGTTTTTGTTCTGATGCCATTTAACATTATTGTCGTATTTTTTTGTTTTCTTTCATTTCATTATAATATTGAACACCAAATTGAGAACCTTCTGATACCATTTTAGCATTTTCCGGCTGACCGAGTTCTGGCATTCCTGCCTTTTCTATAGAGGATCGATTGTTGGAGTTTTCATTCATTATCGTTTGTTTAGCTTGTTTAAGCTTGTCCATCAGCATCGAGCGATTTTCTTTTTTACGAAGAAAGTAACTAGCTCCTAAACTAATCGCACTAGCTGCAGTTGATACTACCCATCTTTTTTTCATTTTTCAACACCCTTTCTTTCGTTCTTATTCGTCCATTCCCTCTTTATTCGGAATTAAAACTCTTTCCAGCGGTTCTCCAAAGAGAGAGATTTGTGTTAGAATGAGACACATAAGGATATAGAGGTGATGGAAATGCGTGTGAAATGTGTACTATGTGATTCGATTGAAAAGATCGATAGCAATTCTTTACAAGCAAAACGACTAAGAAACCGCCGAATTCATATGTATATATGCGAACCATGTTATGATCGTGTTGGAGAAAATACCAAAAAAAGACACGCGACTGGAAATTTTAAATTATTTAAAGAGAGAAAAGAAGAAGACTCTCTTATTTAGAAAATAAAAAAAGCGACCTTAGTCGCTTTTTTTTGTTTATTCACTTGCTCTTGCCTGTCTAGTACGATGCAATCGATAACGATAAATAGCTAAAACAATCGCAATGATAAATAAGCTTTCCGCCATCGGTAATTTTAACCCAAGAATCGTAATAACAATTGCTCCAATAAGTAAGAAAATATAAACAACAATAGACTTTAACAACGGCAATTTTCTAGCAAATCCTAGCTTATACGTAATAATAGCTAAAATCGTTATTGTTAAGTACAAATAAAAAAAGCCTAGCGTCAAATTAGGTCCATCTTCTCCATTTGCTAACACATTAAATAAGAAATCCACTATCGGTAAATTATTACCTACATCCATAACTGATTGTTCGTTCATTCCTTTTGCATTCCCCTCTACCGAATCTGTCCTCCCTATCATACTAAATAATATACGACCATGCTACTATTCCAAGAGTATTTTATAATAGCTCGTAATGATTTATACTGTTAAATAGAGAATGAGGTGAAATGATGAAAAACATTCAATATCCTATGCTGATTATTGCAATTCTTGTTATTATCTCTTTTAGCCTTGTTGGAGTTGCAATCGGGTATCGAAATTATTGGCTCGCAGGAGCTTGTTTTATTTTGGGTTTTGTTATAATGGGACTCGGACTTCAAAAAAAAAGAAAAGCTACCCACTAGTAGTAACGGGTTCAGTTCTAGGAGAGAAAACAATAAATAACACATCAAATAGGAGTACAAATCGCACAACGTTTTGTACTCCTATTTTTATTGATATAACAACATTCATTAACTTTTAACACCAGAATTCACATTACAAATAACAACCTTTTTAACAACCGTACATAGATTTATGTACCGCTGACAATTAAGGTGCTAAATAGCGTGTTAAAAGCTATGTTATTTTCGTTGCTATTTGCGATGTTAGTTATGACTATTGCCATCTTTAAGAAAGGTTTTCTGGGATTATATGTTAAAATATAGATAAAGGAACAGGATAGGCTCGTTCAACTAACGAAGCAGTTTAGTGATACATCATAAAAATAAAAAAATTAAATTTATAAGAAAGGGTGATGATTTTGCATAGCAAAAGTTTAGAAAAAGGCACTAATGGTAAAGCGTTAGGTTCTTTGCTTATGGGGATTATTGCAATTTTAGGGTTGTTTTTTTTTCAAGGAAGGAACGATTCTTAGCATAGTTGGTTTATTACTTGGTGTAATAGGCTTGAAAGAAATTAAACAGTACGAACAAAAAGGAAGTAAATTAGCGTTAGTTGGCATAGTTTTTAGTTTGATAGGTCTCATAGGTTTCGCTATCTTTATCGTATGGTCTTAATATCATTTCTTATAGTTGAAAAATTGAACTAACGGTGAGCTTTAGTTGAAGAAGAAAGGAAATAATATGATAAAAAACGCTCAGAAAATTTTTGAACTGCACCCCAATTGTTAGACACTCAACAATTGGAGGTGCAGTTTTTTATGGCTAAATTTACTCAAGAAAATAAATTAAATGCAGTTCAAAGATATTTAGAAGGTAATGAGAGTTATCATTCTATTGGAGAATCACTGGGGACGTCTTCAAGTGTGATAATGAACTGGGTGGCACAATATAATCTTCATGGTTTAGAGGGATTATTAAAGAAATCCTATGCAAGTTATTCAGAACAGTTTAAACTAAAAGTGCTTAACTATATGATTGAGCATGGGACGTCACCTAATGAAACAGCCGCGATTTTTAAAATCTCCTCTCCAGGTATGATTAGAAAATGGAGGATCCTTTATGAAAAAGGAGGAGTAGACGCCCTTAAACCGAAGAAAAAGGGGCGTACACTCATGAAAAAAGAAAATAAGAGATACACAAAAACAAGTACCAACTGATAATTCTATTGAAGCTCTCAAAGCTGAAGTAAAACAGCTTCGAATGGAGAATGAGATCTAAAAAAGTTGAACACCTTAGTTCAAAACAAGGAAAAATCACCAAACAAGACAAAGCGAAAATAGTCTATGAACTAAGGAATGACTTCTCGGTGAAAGCACTTATAACGTTGGCAGATGTACCACGTAGTACGTACTACTACTTCGTTAAACAATTAGATCGTCCAGATAAAGATGCAGAACTAAAAATACTTATAAAAGAAATTTATTATGAACACAAAGGACGATATGGTTATCGTCGTATTCGAGATGAGCTTGTGAACCGTGGGTACAAAGTTAATCATAAAAAAGTTCAACGAATCATGAAGGGATTAGGTTTGAAAAGTATGGTTCGTATGAAGAAATATCGTTCTTATAAAGGGAAAGTAGGTAAGACAGCACCAAACATATTGGACCGTAACTTCAAGGCAGAAAAGCCAAAAAAAATGGGTAACAGATATTACTGAGTTTAAATTATTTGGGGAGAAACTCTACCTATCTCCTATTCTTGATTTATTTAATGGTGAAATTATTACTTACACGATTGGTTCAAGACCTACATACTCACTTGTTTCATGTTAGAGAAGTCTTTTGAACGATTAACAGATAAAGATAAGTTAATTCTTCACTCAGATCAAGGATGGCATTACCAAATGAGGCAGTATCGCCACGCCTTAAAGGAGCAAGGGATAACACAAAGTATGTCACGTAAGGGAAACTGTTATGACAACGCAGTGATAGAGAATTTCTTTGGAATTATGAAATCTGAATTTCTATACCTCAATGAATTTGATAGCATTGATCATTTTAAACAAGAACTTGAAGAATACATGAATTACTATAACAACAAACGTATTAAGACAAAATTAAAAGGCAAGAGTCCAGTACAATTCCGAACTCTTGCCCAACAAGCTGCTTAATAAAATTATCTGTCTAACTTTTTGGGGTCACTTCATTTTTCTGAGCGTTTTTACTTGCTGTTTTTACTGTTAATTACAGTTCGGAATGTATGCTAATTATCATGTTATTTCTATTGCTATTTGCTATTTTCTCTCCCAAAACTGAACCCGTTACACTAGTAGCTTTTCTTTTTTTTATTTTAATTCTATGTACGAAGAATAAATTTCTTCATGAATCGTCTGATTAGCAGACAAAATTGTATTATCTTTTAGTAAATCTAAAGGTTGGCCATCCGCTTTAGTAGTTGTGCCTCCAACCTCCTGAACAAGGATAACCCCAGCCGCAATGTCCCACGGAGCTAGCTTCATGGTTACATATCCATCTAGAATACCTTCCGCTAAATATGCAAATTCTAATGCTGCAGATCCATAGGAGCGGGTGCCCCTTACTTTTTTCACAAGCTCTTGCATCTTTTTCTCATTCACCGCTCGATTCTCACACGTCCAAAAACTATTCAAAGCGAGAATCGATTCTTCAAGGCGTTTATTTTCTAATGCTGGGAGCTTTACTCCATTCTTGTACGCTCCTTCTCCTCTTTTAGCAGAATATAGAATATCGTCCATTACATCATAAATAAGCCCTATCTCGCCTATTCCATCCACATAAATACCGATTGAAATCGCGAAATTACGTTTCTGATGGACGAAATTCATCGTTCCATCTATTGGATCAATAATCCAAACAACACCGTCCATAGTATTCAGCTTATCTCCAAATCCCTCTTCACTTATTAAATGATGATGAGCATACTTCCCTTTAATCTTTTCCACAAAAAATTTCTCTGTATTCTTGTCCATCTGTGTTACTAAATCATTTGGGTTCGATTTCGTGTCAATCGTTAATGGTTCTCCGATTGATTCTCTAATTCGATCGCCAGCCTCACGAATCCACTCGATTGCTTGATTATATATATCCTGTTTTAAATCAGCATCCATACGCATAGCCTCCATATTATTCATGTCCATATTATTCATATTATCAAACTACAATTTCAGTTGCATCTCCTAGCGATTGAACCATGAATAGTATGCGAGATAACCAGTGAACTATGTGATGAAGACGCAAAAAAATCGAGCCCTAGAGCTCGAGTGGAGTTGATAATTCGATGAGCTGTTTTCGCAGCTCCTTTAAGTTTTGGATTGCCTTCTGTTTTTCCTGTTCATTATTTTCTATCATTGCATCGTGTAATGTAACCAGTTGATAATCAATATCTAATTTAATGCCTGGGAGTTTTTGTTCTGCTTCCCTTTTTCTTAAGGCTTCCATGACATATTTCATGACAACTTATCCCACCTTTGGCGAAAGTTCTTGCCAGCATCCACATCTGGTTCAGTTAGAAACATAATACCCTGAAAATTTTCTGTTTAAACATAAGGCAACTTATTTCCTATTGACATCTAGACTATGTTAGAATTTGGCTAGAACTATCACGGGAAAGAAAAAGGATGATTTGATGATATTTTCAGGGTTTGAAGCAAGAGACTTTGATACATTTTCCATTGAAGGATTAGAAGAACGAATGGAAGCGATTCGTTCTAGAATCCAACCTAAATTTCAAGCAATAAGTGAAGACATCACCGATAATCTCACACAACTTGTGGGGCGCGACATGCACCTTCACATTGCACAACATGCGAGAAGAACCGTTAATCCACCAAAAGATACATGGTCTGCTTATTGCCATAATAAACGAGGGTACAAAAAACACCCTCACTTTCAAATCGGATTATTTGATGACCACGTATTTGTTTGGTTAGCCTATATTTACGAGCTGCCCAATAAGCAAGAAATTGCAACTCAGTTCCTTCATCATTTTGAGGACATATCCACTACGATACCAACGGATTATGTCGTTTCTTTAGACCATATGAAAAAGGAGTCCACAGCCGTTAAAGATTTGGATCTAAAAGCTGCACTTGAACGATTCCAAAAGGTTAAAAAAGCGGAGTTCCTTGTAGGAAAGCATTTTGATAGAAATAGTGACATCATAAAAAATGGAGAGGAATTTATAAAAGAAGTTCAACAGATCTTTTCTACTCTTTCTCCGTTGTACAAGCTTTCCATGCATGATTAAAATAAAAGAACAGATAATGGATGTATGTCTCCATTATCTGTTCTTTTTCATTTGTACGGTTTCTCCTGACTCTAAATCCTTTGCATATTGAACCGTTCGATAACAAGAATAGCCCGAATCTTTCTCGAACTTGCCACACAGCTGTTTTTCCTCGCTTTTGGAAGGTACAATTTGCTTAAATCGAGTGTAGGCGAGCATAAGATCATCTCTTTTTACTGATTGCTCATATGCTTTTTCTATTAAAGAAAAAAAATTCACAACATCAATAATTTCTTGTTTATTCCATGTCTCGTCAATTGGATAACTGTAGTTCACCACTATCTCTCCTTTCGTCTAGATTCATATCTTTTATCAATTCGGTTATTTTAGTAGTAGTAACCGATGTCTAGTTTACCTAAAACTAGCCATTCATCCAAGTTTTTGCTATAATTCTTTTGTTTTAGACTTTATTAAGAGGTGTACAAGCTATGATTTCACAAAATGACACACCATTGTTCACAGGACTACTGAAGCACGTGGCCAAAAATCCAGTACAATTCCATATTCCTGGTCATAAACGAGGAGTTGGAATGAATCCAGATTTTCGTGAATTTATAGGTGAGAATGCATTATCTATCGATTTAATTAATATAGAGCCATTGGATGATTTGCATCATCCAACTGGAATGATTAAACAAGCTCAGGAATTAGCCGCGAAGGCATTCGGAGCTGATTACACGTTTTTTTCTGTACAAGGAACTAGCGGAGCTATTATGACCATGGTTTTAAGTGTATGTGGTCCTGGGGACAAAATAATTGTCCCACGAAACATTCATAAGTCTGTTACAACTGCGCTTATTTTCTCTGGTGCAACCCCTATTTTTGTCCATCCAGAAATAGATAGAGATTTAGGCATTTCGCATGGTATTACACCAGATGCAGTTGAGAATGCCTTAAAAGCGCATCCTGATGCAAAAGCGGTGTTAGTTATTAATCCTACTTATTTTGGGGTTGCTGCAGATTTAAAACATATTGTGGATATTGCACACAATCATGAAGTGCCTGTATTGGTTGACGAAGCGCATGGAGTCCATATTCACTTTCATGACGAGCTTCCAATGTCCGCAATGGCTGCAGGAGCCGATATTGCATCCACAAGTGTTCATAAACTAGGTGGATCTCTTACTCAGAGCTCGGTGTTAAACTTAAGAGAAGGGCTAGTTTCTCATGAAAGAGTACAATCTGTCCTTTCCATGCTAACGACTACTTCCACCTCTTATATATTGCTAGCCTCACTCGATATGGCTAGAAAACACCTAGTTACAGAAGGGAAGGATTTGATAGAGAATACACTACGGCTTGCCGAATCAACCCGAAAGTCGATTAATGAAATTCCACATCTTTACTGTGTTGGGAAAGAGATAATAGGAAGTGACGCTACATATGGCTATGATCCTACCAAGATGATAATTTCTGTAAAAGACTTAGGAATCACGGGCTATGATGTAGAAAAGTGGCTTAGAGCCCAATACAATATCGAAGTAGAACTATCGGACTTGTACAATATTTTATGTATTATCACACCAGGAGATACTAAACGAGATACAGAAATACTTGTCCAAGCTTTAACGCAATTATCGAAGGAATATGAAACGGAGGCTAGACAGAGCGAAGTAAATGTACAAGTTCCAAATATACCTGTATTAGCTCTTTCACCTCGTGATGCATTTTACGCAGAAACAGAATCCATCCCCCTCGTAGAAGCAGACGGCAGAATCAGTGCAGAATCCATTATGGTGTATCCACCTGGTATTCCAATCTTTATTCCCGGTGAAATTATCACAAAGGAAAACATTACGTACGTTCAAAAAAACCTTGAAGCAGGATTACCTGTTCAAGGGCTTGAGGATGAGACATTACAAAACATACAAGTAATTAAAGAGCATCGCGCGTTCCGATAAGAAAAACAGCCACCACATATTAAAATGTCCTTTACAAAAGGTACATATAATCGTGGTGGCTTTTCATTATTGCACAGGAAGAGTTTGAATCAGCTCAGGGTCTACTAATTCGTAGCCTTTTCCTCGTAGCCCTTTTACAATCTCGTCTAACGCTGCTGCTGTCCATTCTCGGTCATGCATAAGTAAATTAGATCCACTTCTTAGAAGCTCTGTGTTTATCATAATGTCAGCAATGGATTCCTCAGTCATATAATTTTGGTCCCAATCATAACCGTACGTCCAATTCATTAAAATCATACCTTGCTCTTTCGCAACTTGTTCCGAGAAGTCTGTATTAATCCCAAATGGTGCTCTAAAAAATTTTGGTTTTTCTCCTGTAATTTCTTCAACCATTTGACTTACCGAAGTAATCTCTTCTTTTTGTTTTTGTTCCGATAGTTCGTCTAACGCTGTATGACTATACGTATGATTTCCAATCTCAAATCCCATATCATAAATTTCTTTTAACTTCTGTTTTTGTTCATTGGTGTCCAGAAAATGTCCGTTTACGAAAAAAATAGCTGGTGCATCTAGTTTTTTCAAAGTGTTTGCCATATCAACCGCGTATTTATCCGGCGCATCATCAATGGTGAGTAGTACGACCTTTTCATTAGTGGCCTCATCTAATGGTCGAATACTCCAATCCTCTGTTACCGAATATTTTGGTTCAGATTGCGTAACAAACGCTGCTTCTTTAGGTGCTTCCTTTTTCTCTACCACTATTTCATTCATTGGAGCATCTTCTTTAACGGTTTTCTTAGTAGCTTCTTCCTTACCTGTATCTTGACAGGCAGTTAATAAAAACAGCAAACAACATCCCAATATAAAAGGTCTCATCTCTGTCATTCCCCCTGATGTATAGCTTTGTCCTACTATCTATTATATATAAAATACTACCATAAGACGGATGAAATAATTTGGAAAACAAAAAAACTCCCTTCGAGAGCAACGAAGAGAGTTTTCTGTGATTATTTTACAATATGAATTGGAGATCCCATAGCAACTTCTGCAGCTTCCATAGTGATTTCTCCTAAAGTTGGGTGTGCGTGGATAGTAAGTGCTAAATCTTCAGCTGTCATTCCTGCCTCAATAGCCAATCCTAGCTCCGCAACCATGTCACTTGCATTTGGTCCGGCAATTTGCGCACCAATTACAAGACCGTCCTCTTTACGAGTGATAAGCTTAACAAACCCATCACTATCATTTAGAGATAGTGCACGACCGTTTGCCGCGAATGGGAATTTTGATGCTTTAATATCAATTCCTGCATCTTTTGCTTCCTGCTCTGTGTATCCAACAGATGCAAGTTCTGGATCAGAGAATACAACAGCAGGAATACCATTGTAATCAATTTCTGATTTTTCTCCAGCAATAGCTTCTGCTGCAATTTTACCTTCATAAGAAGCTTTATGAGCTAGTGGTGGCCCAACAACGATGTCACCAATTGCGTAGATGTTGTCAATGTTGGTACGACATTGCTTATCAATTTTGACTAAGCCTCGCTCGTCTAGTTCAACCCCAGCTTGTTCTAAGCCAATATCGTTCGTGTTTGGACGACGACCTACTGTTACTAAAACGTAATCTGCATCAATGGTTTCCGTTTTACCTTTTACTTCATAAGAAACTTTTACGCCGTCTTTTGTTTCTTCGACACCTTGAGCCATCGCTTCTGTAACGATTTCTACTCCTTTTTTCTTTAAGCGCTTCTTAACAATAGAAGTCATTTGTTTTTCGAAGCCACCTAAAATATCTTTCGTTCCTTCAAGGATGGTAACTTTTGTACCGAAGTTCGCGTATGCAGTACCTAATTCTGTACCAACATACCCTCCACCGATAACAACCATTCTTTCCGGAATTTCTTTTAGATTTAGTGCACCCGTTGAATCTAGAACACGATCAGAAAATTTGAAAGTTGGTAGTTCGATTGGGCGAGATCCTGTTGCAAGAATAACATTCTTAAAAGTGTATGTTTGAGAATTTTTCTCATCCATTACACGTACTGTGTTTTTGTCTACAAAGTACACTTCACCTTTTACGATATCTACTTTGTTTCCTTTTAATAGACCTTCAACACCAGAAGTAAGCTTGTTTACAACGCTGCCCTTCCATTCTTGGACTTTTGCAAAGTCTACACTTACTTTTTCAGATGTAATACCTAATTCTTCTGCACCTTGTGCATGCTCATATCTGTGACCAGCTTGGATTAGCGCTTTAGATGGAATACAACCAACGTTTAAACATACTCCACCCAATGCACCTTTATCTACGATTGTTACTTTTTGACCAGTTTGCGCAGCACGTATTGCAGCAACATATCCCCCTGGCCCTGCACCAACCACAAGAGTGTCTAGTTCGATCGGAAAATCTCCTACTACCATTGTTTTACGCCTCCATCATAATAAGTTGTGGATCGTTTAATAAACGTTTGATTTGGTTCATTGCCATTTGAGCTGTTGCACCATCAACGATACGGTGGTCAAAGCTTAAAGACAACGCCAATACAGGAGCTACGACAATTTCACCATCGCGAACGACAGGTTTTTCAGCAATTCGTCCAATACCGAGAATACAAGCTTCTGGGTAGTTGATCACTGGAGTAAACCATTGTCCACCTGCAGATCCTATATTTGAAATTGTACTTGAAGCACCTTTCATTTCATCAGGACTTAGTTTACCATCTCTTGCCTTAACTGCCAATTCATTAATTTCTTGAGAGATAGAGAAGATGGATTTTGAATCTGCATTCTTCACAACTGGAACTAGTAGTCCTTTATCAGTGTCTGCTGCGATACCAATGTTGAAGTAGTGTTTATAAACAATTTCATCTGTATCATCATCGATAGATGCATTTAAGATTGGATACTCTCTTAAAGCAGAAACAAGTGCTTTTACTACGTAAGGTAAGTAAGTCAGCTTGATTTCCTTCTGAGCAGCCACTTCTTTGAATTTCTTACGGTGCGCAACCAACTCTGTTACATCAATTTCATCGTGTAACGTAACGTGAGGAGCTTTTGATTTAGAATTAACCATTGCTTTCGCAATCGCTTTTCTAATACCACTCATTTTCTCACGAGTTTCAGGATATTGACCTGCTGGCACTGTAGCTGCTGCAGCTGGTGCTTCAGTAGCTTGACCTGCTTCATCTTTAGCAGCTGTTGGAGCCGGAGCATCACCATTTAAGAACGCATCGATATCTTCTTTTAGAATACGACCATTTTTACCTGAACCTTGAACTCGCTTAATATTTACGTCTTTTTCACGAGCATATTTACGGACAGATGGCATTGCAATAACGATTTCACCGTCATCTTCTGCAGCTTCAGTTTCGTTTAGAACAGTCTCTTCCTTCTTAGGCTCTTCAGCCGGAGCTTTTGTTTCTTCTTTCGTTTCACTTGGTGATTCATCATTTCCACCAGCATTTTCGTAGCCCTCTGCATCGATGGAAATAATTGTTTCCCCAACGGTTGCTACGCTACCTTCTTCAAAGTGAATTTCTTTTACAGTTCCTTCAACTGGAGAAGGAATCTCTACTACTGCTTTATCATTTTGGACTTCACAAAGTACGTCGTCTTCTTTGATTTCTTCGCCGACCTTTACAAACCATTTGACGATTTCCCCTTCGTGAATTCCTTCACCAATATCTGGCAATTTGAATTCAAAAGCCATTTGTATTACCTCCCGTCTCAGTTTTCATTAAAAGTTAATAACTTGGTTAACTCGTTCGATGATGTCATTGTAGTTTGGTAACCAAACTTCTTCTGCTTGAGTAAATGCGTATACCGTATCAGGAGCAGCTACACGAAGTACTGGTGCTTCTAGGTGAAGAATAGCGCGCTCTTGAATTTCTGCCACGATATGGGAAGCCATTCCTGCTTGACGTTGTGCTTCTTGAACTACAACGACACGGTTTGTCTTTTTAACAGACTCTAAAATAGTATCTAAATCAATTGGCATTACAGTACGAAGGTCAATCACTTCTGCTTGAACGCCATCTTTTTCAAGTTCTTCTGCTGCTTTTAATGCAGAGTGAACCATTGCGCCATAAGCAACAATTGTTACATCGCTACCTTCTCTTTTTACATCTGCTTTTCCTAATTCAATGGTGTACTCTTCCTCAGGTACCTCGTCACGGAAAGAGCGGTACAATTTCATGTGCTCAAGGAAAACTACTGGATCGTTATCACGGATGGAAGAGATAAGTAACCCTTTCGCATCATACGGAGTAGATGGAATAACAACCTTTAAACCAGGTTGTTGTGCAACTAATCCTTCTAAGGAATCCGCGTGTAATTCTGGAGTGTGTACCCCACCACCAAAAGGGGAACGGATTGTTATTGGAGCGCTCTCTGTTCCACCGGAACGATAACGGATACGCGCGATTTGACCATTGATTGCATCCATCGCTTCATAAACGAAGCCAAAAAATTGAATTTCTGGAACCGGACGGTAGCCTTGAAGAGCTAGACCAAGAGAAATACCAGCGATACCGGATTCAGCAAGTGGTGTATCAAACACACGATCTTCACCAAATTCTTGTTGAAGGCCTTCCGTCGCACGGAACACCCCACCGTTTTGACCAACATCTTCGCCGAAGACTAGCACATTCTCATCATTTTTAAGCTCCGTACGTAACGCATCAGTAATAGCTTGAATCATCGTCATTTGTGCCATGGTTTACTTCGACTCCTTTGCTTTATATTCATCATATTGTTCTTGTAAATGAGCAGGAAGTGTCTCATACATGTTTTCCATTAAGTCTGTTACTTTTTGTTTTGGTTGCTCATCTGCTTTTTTAATAGCTTCTTTAATTTCTTCCTTCGCTTGTTCGATTACTTTGTTTTCTTCTTCTTCAGACCATAGTCCTTTGCCTTCTAAGAACTTACGGAAACGAACAAGTGGATCTTTCTTTTCCCACTCGTTGTCTAGGTCTTCTGAACGGTAACGAGTTGGGTCATCCCCAGCCATCGTGTGTGGACCGTAACGGTAAGTCAACGTTTCAATCAATGTTGGCCCTTCACCATTTACAGCACGTTCACGTGCTTGCTTCGTAGCAGCGTATACAGCTAGAACGTCCATTCCATCTACTTGAATTCCGTCGATACCAGCTGCAACAGCTTTTTGAGCTAATGTTTTAGCTGCCGTCTGTTTTTCAACTGGAACAGAAATTGCAAAGCGGTTGTTTTGAACAACGAAAATTGCTGGCGCACCATATGCACCTGCAAAGTTCATTCCTTCATAGAAGTCACCTTGAGAAGTACCACCATCACCTGTGTAGGTAATGGCAACATTTTTCTTACCTCGTTTTTTCATGCCAAGTGCAATACCAGCAGCCTGTGTATATTGAGCACCGATAATAATTTGTGGACTAAGTGCATTTACACCTTCAGGGAATTGGTTTCCATGAAAATGTCCACGAGAGAACAAGAATGCTTGATACAACGGTAAACCATGCCAAATTAATTGTGGTACATCACGATATGCAGGAACGACAAAATCTTCTTTTTCAAGTGCGTAATGTGTTCCTAATTGTGATGCTTCTTGACCGGCAGTAGGTGCATAGAAACCTAATCTCCCTTGTCGGTTTAAAGCGATGGAACGTTGATCCAGAATACGTGTATAAACCATTCTGAACATAAGTTCTTTTAATTCTTCATCTGATAGATCTGGCATAGCATCTTGGTTTACGATTTCTCCATTCTCATTCAGAATTTGAAACGTTTCGAATTGATTTTCGATGTTTTCTATTGTGCGTTTCAAATCACTCACCTCTTCCTTTCTATTTGAAAAATTTATCCCATAATTGCGGGTTCTGGATGATTCAGAAACAGAGAACCAATCTCCACCCAAAAAACCTGTTCTTGACATAAAATCATCCATACACAGGTCGAACTTCCACTTTTGGGATGGACGATTCTGTGGAAGTGCTTTTCGTTTCTATCTTTCCCAAAATAAATGAAAAAATCTGTACCGAGTACTACTTACAACTGTAATGCTTATTCGACATCAAAACACATATAAAGAGAAAAAATAAAACTGTTACATTAAATTAAGTATAAAGCACTGGTACAATTTTCACTACGTTATTAGTTTAGCTCAAAGGAATAGAAAAGGTCAAACACTTTAACTGAAAGGTTGATAATTTCTATGGAATTAACCTTCCGATAACTGTCTACTTTTTACAATCTGTTTCAAAAATATCTTAACCCTGTACTAGTACAAAAAATCATTTCACTTCCAATTTAAATGAAAAGTATGGGGAACGAAGCGTTATTCTGTCGTAAAAAATTCCTGTACTTTCTAGGTCTTTCTTTGTAGCCCTTATTTAGTATCCTTGACAAGTATACCCTTTTTTATAGGGAACCGAACCATTCTACATAAAGAAACGTATTATAAGTTAATCTTTAAAAAGTTTAAAAAAGAAAAAAACATCCCTGATTACATTCGGGGATGTTTCATTAGTTAGTTACTCATTTCTACCTCAAAACCAGCTTGTTTGTAGAATTCCTCTTTTAAAGTATTGTATTCATCTGTAAATTGGTTAAAGGAATCATTGGCTTCTAAAATTTTGTCATAGCTTTCATTAACTGACTCCACTTGTTTTCGCAGCTCATCTTCTTTCAATTCTTCCTTCTGGAACATTGAATACAATGTACGGTCTTTGTCTAGTGCTTCCTGATACGCACTGTTTAATGTTAGGTAAGCTTTGTAACGATCCTCCATCGTTTTATATAATTCATTAGCTGTTTTTTTTAGTTCTTCATCATCTAACTTATCGATAAGTGGCTTTATTTTGTCAAATTCTTCTTTGGAAGCTTCGATACTTTCTTTTTCTTTTCTTATAATTTCTTCTCTTTTATCAATCATATCCAATGCTTGATTAGATAATTCTTTCATTTGTTCAAACTCATCCATGCTTAAATCGATGATCTTATTATACAGCTCACTTTCTTTTTCCTCTAGCTCCACTAAGGGGTCTTGCTGTTTCACAAAGTCTTCTTCTAGTTTTACTGCTTCTTCCAAATGGGTGAACATTTTTTCGGTTGTAGATTCTCCGTTACATGCTACTAGAACTAATAGTAGCAGAAACAATGCTATCCCTTTTCCATATTTCATATCGTCCCGTTCCTCCTAACACCTGCTGAATATTCAAATAAGATGCTTGTCTGCCACAATATTTCAATATTATAACATATAATAACTATGAATTTGCAGCTACCGTTTTCTTGAGTAATATATATGTTATAGAAGTATTATTCATGTCATTCTATGTTTTTGTATCTTAATATCTATATAATATTGATAAACTAAATGCCATTAAACGATGCGATTTAGGAGTGAAGATTTATGATTACGATGAAGGATATCGTCCGTGAAGATAATCCGATTTTATATAAGGTCGCGAAAGAAGTGGACTTACCGGCATCAAAGAAAGAAAAAGAAACGTTAAAAGAAATGTTGACGTATTTAAAAAACAGTCAAGACGACGCCATTGCTTCAAAATATGGTTTAAGACCAGGAGTTGGACTAGCTGCACCACAAATAGGATTATCGAAACGTATGATAGCTGTCCATTTTCAGGATTTGGACGGACGACAATACTCGTACGGTTTAATTAATCCAAAAATCGTAAGCCATTCTGTAGAGAAAGCATTTTTAACTACTGGAGAAGGATGCTTATCTGTCGATCGCGACATTCCTGGGTATGTACCACGCTACTCAAAAATTACAGTAAAGGCCACCGATATAGAAGGAAATGAATTGAAGTTGCGTTTAAAAGATTATGCAGCAATTGTTTTTCAACATGAAATTGATCATTTAAATGGAGTTATGTTCTTTGACCATATTAACAAACAAGATCCATTTGCTATTCCTGAAAATTCTCATCCTATTGGTCAAGATGAAGAATAATGGACAAAAGAGCGAACAATCCCAAGATTGTCCGCTCTTTTTTAGTTTATAAGTCCTAAATGAACGAGTCCCTTATATAATCCATCTTTATCCACATCATCCGTCACATAATCTGCAACTTTTTTCAATTCCGGAATAGCGTTCCCCATAGCTACTCCTGTTCCAACAAGCTGGATCATTTCCAAATCATTTAATCCATCCCCAAAAGCAAAGCTATCTTCTATTTGAAGTCCACTAGCTTCGATGAGTTTTTCAACACCGACCGCTTTTGAACCACCGTCAGGTAGCACGTCACATGAATTATCATGCCATCGAATAAATCGAAGATCCGCATACTTCTGTTTATAATTTGCTTCTTCCTGACAGAAAAGTAACGATTGGTAAATCTCTGTTTTCTTATAAAATTCAGGGTCTACGTTCGGATATTCAAATTTCAAGCTATGTATAGCTTCTTCAGCCAGCTTATCATCTGGTCTAGAAGCTCTCATTTCCAAATGATTCATAAAGGCAATGGAGTGGCCTTGTTCTTTTACCGTAGCAAAAAGCTCTTCCATCCTGTTTAAAGGAAGCGGATTTTTATACACCACTTCTCCATTTAAGACAACATACTGACCATTAAAGCTAACATAGGAATCAATGCCAAGCTTTTTACGTATGTCTTCATACATAAACGGCGCCCTACCTGTAGCAATTGCTACATACACGCCATTTTCTTTCAACTTTCTAACCGCTTCGATTGTACTAGCTGGGATTTCTTTATCATGATTAACGATTGTTCCATCTATATCTAGAAAAACAATTTTATTTTTCAATTTCTTTCCTCCTTTTCTTGGATGCATCGAATAGAAAGATGTTATTTCGTAAAAAATATCATCACACGAAATCACGAAAAAAACAAGCTACAAGGATGGAAGAAAAGCGAACTTATAGCGAAATTCTGGTTCTATTCTTTTGCGTAATAATGGAAAAAATAAAATTCTTAGGAGCTAATCTATTTCAAAATTTACCAAACCATACTATACTGTAGTTAAGAGGGATTGGATCGGTGAGTCGTTTTTTGTTGCTTTTCTTCGTGTATAAGGAAAGGAGCTGTAAGAAATAATGTTAAAACGATTAAAAGAAAAGCTTAGAAAACGCTGGAAAGACTTATTAGGACAAAAACGTGTGCCTAGTACTTGTGAAAATGACTAATATATTCGTGCCGTGATATGAGAACTGATAATAAATATGCTATGTAATAGATAATTTTTTGAACAGAAAAAGGAGAGAAACTACATGATATACAAGGTTTTGTATCAGGAAGTTCCAACAGAAGTTCCTGTGCGGGAACGAACAAAAAGCTTATTCGTAGAAGCTGAATCGGAAAGAAAAGTACGAACATTTTTGGCTGATCGCAAGATAAATATTGAATTTATCCAGCAACTAGATGATGCACATCTAGAATATGAAAAAACTTCTGAAGATTTTGCTGTGGAGACCGCATAACAGATGAAGTTTGTAAAAAATGATCAAACAGCGGTATTTGCACTAGGAGGACTAGGCGAAATCGGGAAAAATACGTACGGTGTTCAATTCCAAGATGAAATCATCTTGATTGATGCTGGTATTAAATTCCCAGAGGACGAATTGCTTGGTATCGATTATGTCATTCCGGACTACTCCTACCTCGTGCAAAACCAAGACAAAATTAAAGGGCTATTTGTTACACACGGACACGAAGATCATATCGGGGGAATCCCATATCTTCTCCGTCAACTAAATATCCCTATATATGCTGGAAAACTTGCGATTGGATTAATTAAAAACAAATTAGACGAGCACGGTCTTTTACGGAATGCGACCTTAAACATTGTGCAAGAGGACGACATCATTAAGTTCCGTAAAACATCAGTTGCATTTTTTAGAACAACACATAGCATACCTGACTCCTACGGAATTGTTGTAAAGACACCTCCTGGGAATGTTGTCCACACAGGTGATTTCAAATTTGATTTCACTCCAGTAGGAGAACCTGCCAACATTACAAAGATGGCGGAAATAGGAAAAGAAGGCGTTCTTTGTTTATTATCAGATAGTACGAATAGTGAGGTACCTGGTTTCACCATGTCAGAACGAGTGGTTGGTGAAAGCATTAATGACATTTTCTCAAGAGTCACTGGCCGATTAATCTTTGCTACCTTTGCATCAAACATCTACAGACTTCAACAAGTCGTAGAATCAGCGGTTCGCCACAATCGTAAAGTGGCTGTCTTTGGACGTAGTATGGAAGCTGCTATTACGTTAGGTCAAGAATTAGGGTATATTCAAGCTCCTAAAGATACGTTTATTGATGCACAGCAGATTAATCGTTTACCGGCACACGAAGTTACGATCTTGTGTACAGGTTCTCAAGGGGAACCAATGGCAGCTCTATCACGTATTGCAAATGGTACACACCGTCAGATTCAAATGATTCCTGGCGACACAGTCGTATTCTCATCCTCTCCAATCCCTGGCAACACGGTTAGCGTTAGTAAGACTATTAACATGCTTTATCGAGCAGGTGCTGACGTAATTCACGGAAAACTTAATGACATCCACACCTCTGGACATGGTAGTCAAGAAGAACAAAAACTAATGCTTCGATTGATTAAACCGAAATACTTTATGCCAATCCACGGGGAATATAGAATGCTTAAAGAGCATACGAAGTTGGCAGAAGCTTGTGACATTGATCCTAGTCATTCCTTTGTAATGGATAACGGTGATGTGTTAGCTCTTGGCAAAGACAGTGCAATGATTGCAGGAAAGATTCCGTCAGGATCCGTTTATGTGGATGGAAGTGGAATTGGTGATATTGGAAATATTGTGCTACGTGACCGTCGTATTCTTTCAGAAGAAGGACTTGTCATTGTAGTGGTAAGTATTAATATGAAAGAATTTAAAATTGCATCAGGTCCTGATATCATTTCAAGAGGATTTGTGTACATGCGAGAGTCTGAAGACTTAATCAATGAGGCACAAAAGATTGTTTCTTCTCACCTTCATAAAGTCATGGAAAGAAAAACAACACAATGGTCTGAAATTAAAAATGAAATTACAGATACAATTGCACCATTCTTATTTGAAAGAACAAAACGAAAACCAATGATTTTACCTATAATCATGGAAGTATAAAAAAACTCGGCAGATTAGCTTCTGCCGAGTTCTTCTATATATTAATCATCATCTACCACAAGATTTTTTTCAAATCGCGAAATATCAATATCCGAACCAATGACAATCAAGACATCGCCATCTTCAATGACAACCGTTGCCATTGGAGAAACATTAATTTCTTTGTCCTTTTTAATCGCAACGACGTTACAGCCATACTGGGCACGGATATCTAAATCGATTAATGATCTTCCACTCATTTTCTTTCCTGCTTTAACCTCTACAATACTATGATCATCTGATAACTCTAGGTGGTCCAGAATATTGTTTGAAATAATACTATGTGCAATTCGTTTTCCCATATCTCGCTCAGGGTGAACAACTTGATCGGCACCTATTTTTCGTAACACTTTTTCGTGATAATCATTTTGGGCCTTTACAGTAATTTTTTTGATTCCTAATTCTTTTAACATAAGCGTTGTTAAAATACTTGCTTGAATGTTATCCCCGATTGCGACGATGACATGATCAATATTTCGTATTCCTATTTCTTTTAATACTTTTTCATCTGTTGTATCGGCTATAACTGCATGTGAAGCAATGTTTTTAAACTCATTCACTTTGTCTTCATCTAAATCGATAGCTAGAACGTCCATGCCCTCTTTACTAAGCTCGTGACATATACTTCCCCCAAAACGACCTAGTCCGATTACTGCGAATTCTCTTTTCATTTGGATTGCCTCCATCTTGTATGTAATGCGTAGTATAAGAATAACAAACATATTTTCAGAAGGAAAGAACATTCCGTCTAGATTCGTGATTAGGATAAAAGAACGCTCAGATAAAAAACTGCACCTCCAATTGTTGAGTGTCTAACAATTGGGGTGCAGTTCAAACCTGAGCGTCTTTACTGTGATTTCTTTATTTTGTCTTAATGGTCAAAATACACCTTCCGCTTATAGCGCATCAAGCATTTCGAATTGCGTCTTTACTAAATCAAAGTACTCGCCTTTTTGTTCCATCAATTGTCTGTGGTTTCCTTGCTCTAAAATCTTACCATGTTCTAGTACAATGATATTATCTGCTTCACGAATAGTGGACAAACGGTGAGCAATCATAATGGCAGTTCTTCCTTTTAATAACGTGCGCAGCGCATGTTGTATCTTTACTTCTGTCTCAGTATCGATACTTGCAGTAGCTTCATCTAAAATAATGATTCTCGGGTTAGCCAGTAAAGCTCGAGCAAACGATAATAACTGACGTTCACCAGCCGATAGAATGTTTCCTCTTTCTTCTACCTCTGTTTGATAGCCATTCGCTAGTCGCTTAATAAATTCATCTGCACCTACGACTTTTGCTGCTTCGATTACTTCTTCATCTGTTGCTTCAGGTCTTCCAAACCGGATGTTTTCCATAATCGTTCCACTGAAAATAAATGTGTCTTGTAATACGACACTAATATTTTGCCTAAGGCTATCAATTTTCATATCTTTTAAATCAAAACCGTCTATTTTTACCGCACCTTTTGTTGGATCATAAAAACGGCTTATTAGATTTGCAATAGTAGATTTTCCGGAGCCTGTATGACCTACCAAAGCAACGGTAGACCCAGCTTCCATTTCTAAGGAAATCTCATGAAGAGCAATTCGATCCTCATCATAAGAGAACTGGACGTGATCGAACTCAATATGTCCTTTCATATCATGAAACTCTTTTGCATTTTCTTTTTCATGAACATTCGGTTGTTCATCCAGGAATTCGAAGATACGTTCAGAAGACGCCATTGCAATTAGTAGCTGGTTATATATTTGTCCAAGTCTTGAAATTGGTTCCCAAAACATTCCTAGGAAGAAAGCAAACGAAACAAATGTACCTGTAGTGATTTCCCCGATAATGATGAGATGAGCTCCGTAAGAGATTAAGATAACAGTCCCGATGGCATTACTCATTTCTACAAACGGACCAAAGTATGCACTTTTCTTAGTAGCGATTCTCTCTGTTTCGAAATTATCCGTATTGACTCCATCAAAGAACTCTGTATTCTCTTTTTCCTGCGAGAAGGACTGCGTAACACGGATCCCTTGCATACTTTCATTTAGATGAGAGTTTAATCGAGATTTTTGAATCCGTACTTGTTGCCAAGAACGACGAATATCTCTTCTCAATTTTGTGGAGATATAAAACATGATCGGCAGTATAATCATTACCGCTAGTGCAAGTGGTGGACTTAATGCCACTAAGATAGCGACGATCCCTATTAGCATGACCGTATCCATTAATAAATTTATAATCCCATTCGTAAATAGCTCCTGCAAGGAATTAACATCATTTAAAATTCGAACGAGAATAGATCCAGCAGAACGTTTGTCAAAAAAGTTATGAGACAAACGCTGAACATGCGAGAAAAGTTTTTTCCGTAAATCATAAATAACGTTTTGACCTAAGATATTTACCCATTTAATTCGAAACGTATTGCCTAAATAACTTAGTAAATATAAACCTGCAATCAAGATAACTAGGGATACGAGTAGATCTGTATCCTTGTTGGCAATTGCCTTATCTATTGCAATTTTCCCAATAATGATTGGGACAATTAAGCGAATTAATGTAGAAACAAACATCGCGATAACCGCACCTGGGAGCAATGTCTTCGCATAAGGTTTAATAAATGTAAGGAGCCTTAACATCTGCCCCCAGTTAAACGGCTTCTCCACGGATTGGTCTAATGGGTAATAAAACCGTTTAAGATGGCTTTTTCCTTTAGGTTGTGACTGTGTCTCTGCCATGGTATCCCCCCTTAATGTGCTGTTGCATTCATAATGGCTTGCTTATCTTGATATTGAATGTTGTATATTCTTTCATATGGTCCACCATTAGTCACAAGCTGATCATGTATTCCACGCTCAACGATTTCTCCATCCTCTAACACGATAATTTCATCTGCATGTTTTAAGGATGAGATTCGATGTGCAATGATAAAAGTGGTTCGGTCCTTCATCACTTCTTTTAATGCCTTCTGTATTTTGAATTCCGTTTCCATATCCACAGCAGATGTTGCATCATCTAATACGAGAATGCTAGGGTTTATTAAAATCGCTCTAGCAATCGCAATTCGTTGTTTTTGCCCTCCAGAAAGTCCCATTCCTCGTTCCCCAAGCATGGTATCATATCCTTTTGGCATCTCCATGATAAATTCATGCGCCTGTGCTCTTTTAGCTGCATCGATGATCTCATCCATTGATGCCTCTGGGTTTCCGTATGCAATATTTTCTTTAATTGTAGTCGAGAACAAGAACGATTCTTGTAATACGAATCCTATATTTCTTCTCAAACTTTTTAAGCTATACTCCGTTACTGGTCTGTGATCAATTAATATTTCTCCATTTTCAGGCTCATAAAAACGAGTAATTAATTGAGTAATACTTGTTTTACCAGATCCTGTTCCACCAATTAATCCTATTACTTTCCCAGGTTCGGCATGAAAAGAAATATGTTTCAATGCAGAATCATCGTCTTCCGTATAAGTAAGCGTGACATCGCGGAAGGACACATGCCCTTCTATTTTCTCAGTATCCTTGGCTGACTTGTAATCTTTAATATCCTCTTCCGCTTCTAGTATTTCTAATAATCTCTCACCCGAAGCCTTTGCTTGCGAGAACATGTTTACAATGAATCCTAGATTCATAAGAGGTCCTAAAATATAGGTGACCAAACTAAAGAAAGCAACTAATTCCCCTAGCTGGAGGGAACCACTCACAACTAGATGACCACCATATGCCAATAACGCAACCATACATACATTTCCGATAAATTCCATGAGCGGGAAGTACTTCGACCAAATCTTCGCGGTTTTGATGTTCACATCTTTGTAATCGACGTTGTTGGAAGTAAACCGGTCAATTTCAAAATCTTCTTTTGAGAGTGATTTTACCGTGTTCATCCCACTAACGTTTTCTTGTATTCGCGTGTTAAGGCGACCGAGTGATTTTCTCACACGACGAAATGATGGGTGCACTCGCTTATCAAAGCGGTACACAACAATAGCTAAAAATGGCATAGCTGCCATTGTCACTAGTGCTAATGGCACCGAATAATAAAACATGACACTTAAGCTTATGAAAATGAGCAACACTACTCGAAGTAATTCTTTGAATCCTGCTGCTAAGAAAAACTTAAACCCTTCCACATCCATCGTCAATCGGGACATCAAATCTCCTGTTCGTGCATTGTCATAGTAAGTAAACGATAACCTTTGCAGTTTTTGGTAAAGTCCATTTCGTAATGTATAAACAGATTTGACACCAAAGAGGTCTCCTAAGTACATTTGAAAAAAGTTTGCTACTCCTTTGACGACCATTATTAAAATAAAACCAACTGCAAGCATTGGGATTAATGGATAGCGTTCTTTTGTCACAACTTCATCAATGGTGACCTGAAGTAAGATTGGGTAAAGCACGGTAATTCCTGTTACGAGTAATACAAAAAACAAGGATGCGAAGAAATACTTCTTAAATGGCCAGAAATATTGCTGAAGCTTTTTAAATACTTCCATTGTACCCCTCCTTATGATGAATTTTTTTCGTACCTATAAATATATCGGGTTACGAAATAAATTACTACCCTTTTGCTTCAAAATTTTGAATTTTTTTCAAATGGGAATTATTCTACAAAGTTATACTGTATTTCAAAATAAAAAGATTATGACTGATTTCCTATTTCTACAAAAAATCGATTGAATTATTTGCTTCTCCACGTTGGTTCCCTTAAGCTAGACCATATAGATGCAAAGGAGATTAATAATGGACATACTAGACACTATTCAAGAATCACTAGGTTCCATCTTGACAGCAGGACTTAAGGTATTATTACTTATCATTGCATACTTAATCGTAGCTCCAATTGGAAAAAAGATTATTTCGAAATCCATTCGGAATGTGAAACGGAAGGACAATATTACAGAAGGTAGAATTAAAACTCTAGAAAAATTATTGTTGAATATTTATTCCTATACGATCATTTTTCTATTTGTCGCCATGCTCTTTGGAATTTTCAACATTCCTATTGGTCCATTACTAGCCGGCGCAGGAATACTAGGATTAGCTATTGGGTTTGGTGCACAAGGTCTCGTGAGTGATATTGTTACAGGTTTTTTCCTACTGTTAGAAAAACAAATTGAAGTAGATGAATATGTAACGGTCGCTGGATTCAACGGTATTGTGGAGGAAATCGGACTTCGTACAACAAAAGTAAGAGGATTTGATGGCACATTGCACTTTATTCCTAACCGGGATATTAGTGGGGTAAGCAACCATTCCCGTGGTACAATGAGAGCGCTTGTGGATATCGGTATTAGTTATGGCGATAACATTGACCACGCCTTAGAAGTGTTACAAAAAGTATGTGATGATTTCAAAGAAAATGATACCCGTTTCAAAGACGGTCCAGATCCACTCGGTGTACAAGCATTCGGTTCATCTGATGTCGTATTACGTGTGATTGGTCAAACTGAAAATATGATGCAATGGGCCGCAGAACGGGACTTAAGAAAGAAAATTAAAGAAGCCTTTGATCAAGAAGGTATCGAAATTCCTTATCCACATCAAGTCAACGTGACAAAAGAGTCCAAATAATACGAAAACCCTCTCTTTTTCATGAGAGGGTTTTTCCAATATTTATCGTAGGTTTTGTTCTACATGCTGACAAACTTCCTCAGCACTCATTCCATCACAGTTAATAACAGGTGCTGAAATATCTGTCGCTGCCATCCCCATTACGTTTTTATCTTGTCCTGTTACACAGCAGCAATCACATTGTTTCGCATCATCTGCTTGCTGAAGCTCCATAACTTGGTGTCCTCTTTCTTCTAGTGCTGCTTTTACATTGGAAAGAGATTGTTCTACTCCTATTTTAGCCATTGTTTAAAATGCCTCCTCTAATATCTAAAAAATCTATCTATAGAGTGTGCATTTTCTTTAATTACTATGCATTCATAGGCTTTAATTTACGTAACGTCTTTTCTACGAGTTTTGCTGCAAGTGGAATAGCATCCTCATTAGCGGTCAACTTACTATGATGCAATCCATATGGAGAATCTACTCCTAACCAAAACATAAACCCAGGAATATCTCGAAGCATGTATCCAAAATCCTCACCTGTCATTGCTGCAGGAGCGTCTTTCCAATCCATTTCACTTGTCTCCACAATATTTTTAAATGCAAGTACCAACTCTTCTCGGTTAAACACCTGATAATAATTAGCTCCAAAATCAATCCTAATTTCACAATCATACATCATTTCAAATCCACGCTTTAAAGCATCTATTTCCGTTTTAATAATTGGCATTAAGTCGGGAGATAATGTACGGATTGTTCCTTCTAAGCGTGCGTTTTCTGCTATCACATTCTGAACAGTTCCTCCTGTAATCTTCCCTATTGTAACAACCGCACTTTCTAGTGGATCCACTCTTCTCGAAACAATGGTTTGCAGTTCTCCAACAAATCCACTGGCAGCAACTACCATATCTTTCGTCAAATGGGGATAAGCTGCATGACCGCCTTTCCCTTTAAAATCGATAAACAATTCACTTGTATTCGCAAATAGCAATCCCGGCTTAGAGGAGACCGTTCCAACTGGAAGCTCTGGTGCAATGTGTAATGCAAAGATTAAATCAGGCCACCATTCTTTAAACTCATTGGATTGAAGCATTGGGAATGCTCCCCCAGGACCTTCCTCTGCTGGTTGAAAAACAAACAACACATTGTGCTCTGGTGGTTGTTCAGCAATGGCCTGTAATGCTGCTAGGGCAATCGTCATATGGAAGTCATGCCCGCAAGCATGCATAAACCCTTTATGCTGGGATTGAAAATCAAAATCCGTTTCTTCCTCGATGGGTAAACCATCCATATCCGTACGGTAGGCGATAGTCATGGAAGACTTAGTCCCTTTCACTTTCACAAGAATACCAGTTTTCCATGTCTTTACCTCCATGTTATCTTGCGGAAGTTTTTGTATAAAAGAAAGTAAATATGCCTGCGTTTTATGCTCTTGAAATCCTATTTCAGGAATTTGGTGGAGCTCTCTTCGGATTTTTATTAGCTGATTCACTTCTAACATTCTCGTCCTTACCTTCTTTCTATAGAAAAAGCAGGAGTATCTCCCCCCTGCCTTTTTCTCCTATATAGGTAACATCTTATTCATCGTTAAGTTTTCTTAATTCTTGTTTAATTTCTGTTTTAGATTTCGTTTGATCATCGATTTCTTTTAATACTCTTGCTGGTGTACCAGCAACTAACGTATTTGGTGCGACATCCTTCGTAACAACAGCACCCGCAGCAACAATTGCTCCTTTACCAATCGTTACACCTTCTAGAACTACTACATTAGCCCCAATTACGACATCATCTTCCACCACAACAGGCTTTGCGGATGGAGGTTCAATCACTCCAGCTAAAACAGAACCAGCACCGATGTGGCAGTTTTTACCAACAGTAGCTCGACCGCCAAGGGTTACATTCATATCAATCATAGTACCCTCACCGACAACTGAACCGATATTAATCATTGCTCCCATCATGATGACCGCACCATCACCAATTTCTACCTGATCACGAATAACAGCACCTGGCTCGATTCGTGCATTAATGTCCTTCGTGTCAAGAAGTGGAATCGCTGAATTCCTACGATCACTTTCGACCACATAATCCTCGATTTGATCTTTATATGTAGATATTACTTCTTTAATTTCCTTCCACTCACCAAAAATTACCCCAGTATCACCTGTTAGGAATGTTTTCACGTCATCACTAAATGTAAGATTTGAAAGGTCTTTCCCCTTTACATACACTTTTACTGGCGTTGATTTTTTGCTGTTTGAAATAAACGAAATGATTTCGTTTGCATCCATCATTTTCAAGAAAATTGCCTCCTATACTAGTTTAATTTCATTTTACTTTACCAAATCATGCGGTATCTGCCAAAGAAAAAGTTTTTTATTCGATAACAGGTTTGTTTCGATTTACGTGAAGATATTTATTCAACTGCTTTAAAATCGCTCTTCTTGTTAGTATTCCGTCAAAATACCCTTCCTCATCAGCTACACAAACAAATGGAAAATCAACCAAAGATTTAAGACTTGTGACAAAATCATCCTCGCGATGTAAATAAGGCACGGATTGATTCATCACGTCATCCACCTTAATATCGGATAGCTTTTCCATTTCAAACCTTTCTAAGCCGAGGACACGGTTTAAAATAACGGTCTTACTAATTGTCCCATGCAGTTTGTATGAAATATCTAAAACAGGAACTGCAGAATATCCTGATTTCACCAAAACTAATAACGCATGTTCTAGAGGATTACCGAGCTGTACATGTGCCACTTTTTCAGATGGAATCATAAGGTCTCCCACTTTAAAGTCGATTAGTTCATTGTACTTTGTACTTGTCATGTCTCCACTCCCTTTATTTGCAGTTGAGGAGATTGTTCACGCAATAGAAATCTCTTACATAGTTTATCATAAATAAGAATAGGAGACTATTTACAGTTCCATTAAAAAGGATTTTAACTCTTCGTTCTGTCCGTTAAGTAGTTTCCATCCAACCACTCTATTATCCAATAATTGGAGGATTTTCTCCTTTATTTTTTCGGTTATAAAGGAACGCTTCGTAGCCATAATAAAAACAAGTATCGTTGATTCCAATGAAATAAGTCGAGAGTTCCATGTATTCCCGATATGTACACGTTATAATAGAGGAGATAAAAGAAATGAGGATTTTAACAATGACAACCCATACGTTTACCAAGAAAGAAGAAATTGCTCATGCAATCACACACGGAATTGGTGTCGTTTTTAGTATTGTTGCCTTAGTGTTACTCATCTTATATGCAACTTTAGAAGGTACTACCTTACAGGTTGTGTCTACAGCAATATTTGGTTCCACTATGTTAATCATGTATCTATCGTCCACTATCGTGCACAGCCTGCCAAGTGGAAAATGGAAACATATTTTTCAAATTTTTGATCACTCCTCCATCTATTTATTTATTGCGGGAACCTACACCCCTCTTCTACTCGGCCCCCTTCGCGGTGAAATAGGCTGGACCCTGTTCGGCATTGTCTGGGGGATTGCTGTAATAGGAGTGGTTTTTAAAATATTCTTTGTTAATCAGTTCATCGTATTATCCACCCTGTTTTATATATTAATGGGATGGATGATTACACTTGTATGGGGTCCACTTACGGAAAAGTTACCTCAAGAGGGTGTGAATTATCTCGTTCTTGGTGGATTATTTTATACAGTGGGAGCCATTTTCTACGTATGGCGGAAATTTCACTTTCATCATGCTGTTTGGCACCTATTTGTATTAGCCGGCTCCATGTTTCACTTTCTCACCATTTTCTACTTTATTATTTAATAAATGCCCTTTTTCTCATCGAAAAAGGGCATTTATTTCTATCGCTATCATCCACCCCCACAGTACTGTTAAATCATGCTATAATGACACGTACATACATGAAAAGTCTGATGAAAGGTTGTTCCTATGAATAGAAGAACATTCCTAAAACGAGTCCTATCTTCTTCACTTGCGTTCTTTGGGCTTGGAGGAGGAACTTATTATTATGCTCATGAAATCGAGCCTAAAATGCTAAAGATACATTCTGAACCATTAAGGTCATCTAAAATCCCAAACTCTTTCAATGGATTTAAGATTGTGCAGTTTAGTGATACACACGTTGGCTTCCATTTTTCCCTAGAACAACTTAAACAACTAGTAAAAGAAATAAATAAACTAGAACCAGATCTCGTTGTCTTTACTGGAGATTTAGTGGATAAGCCACATACATTTGAATGGAATCAAAGTATAATCACTACCCTTCAAGCTATATCTAGCAAGCATGGTAAATATTGGATTTATGGAAACCATGATCATGGAGGTTATGGAACAGAAATTGTGAAAGAAACGATGGAAGCAGCAGGTTTTGTTACCCTTCAAAATAGCCATACACTTATCACAAATGGACAAGGAGATACTATTGCTTTATCTGGATTAGATGATGTGATGTTAGGGAAACCAAATATTGAACAAGCCTTGCAAGGAATTGATAAGACCCTTTATTCCATTCTACTTGTACATGAGCCAGATTTTGCAGATATCTCCAAAAATTACGAGGTAGATGTCCAACTCTCTGGTCACAGTCACGGAGGACAAATCCAAATCCCACTCATCGGATACCTATACACTCCAGCTTATGCGGAGAAATATGTAGAGGGGAAATATTCCTTAGATACGAAATCAATGGATTTATTTGTAAGTAGAGGGATTGGCACCACTCGTGTACCCTATCGATTTCTTTGCAAACCAGAAATTACAGTTTTCTCTTTACGTCATGAACGAACCTGAATCTAACTACATAGATTTTGATATTGGAACTAAACATGTTACTATTTATCGGAAATGCAAATCGGGAGGGACATGATGAAATATATAAAATGGATTGGTTTACTACTAATTTTATTTCTATCAGCTTGTGGAAGTACATATAATGGAGATTTTAACTATGAGGTTCAACCCTTTAGTTTTGAAAACCAAGATGGAAAAATGGTTACAAAAGAACAGTTCGAAGGGAAATTTTGGGTAGCTGATATGATATTTACTAACTGCCAAACCGTCTGTCCACCAATGACTGCTAACATGGCTCGATTACAACAGAAACTGGAAGATGAGAACTTAGACGTAGAACTTGTATCCTTTTCCGTAGATCCTGAAAACGACACAAAAGAAATATTGAAAGAATATGTCTCAGAACGTGGTGGAACTTTTGAAAATTGGAATCTGCTAACCGGCTACCCGTTTAAGACAATTAAGGAATTTTCAATTAAATCCTTTAAAGCACCTGTTGAAAAAATAGCGGATTCGGACCAACGGGTTCACACCTATTACTTTTACTTAGTTACGCCTGAAGGAAATGCTATTAAACGGTACGATGGCCGTAAGGCAGCAGAAATGGATACGATTATAGAAGATATTAAGTCCATGACAGAATAGTTTGTATCACAAAAAGAGTTGTTTTAGCTCTTTTTTTGTTTGTATAAATTGAATTTCCTGATAAGATTGTGTAGTATAGTAGAATCTATCCTCTTTGAAAGGAAAGGAGCAGCGAAATGTTACAACCAAGGGATATAGACGTTCAGGAATTAGCTAGAGCTTTATTCGTTGTGAATAAACACGCCAAAACAGCACCTGACCCAAAATATTTATATCAACTAAAAAAAGAAGCCATTAAAAAGCTTATAGAGGAACAAGCTGCTACTAAAATCGGATTACACTTTTCCGACCATCCCAAATTTAGCCATCAGCATTCAACCCTACTCGTACAAATAGCGGATTACTACTTCCATATCCCACCTAGCAAAGACGATTTCAAAACGTTAAAGCACTTAGGTAAATTAGATCAGAGCTACAGAAATCCTAAAACACATATGTCCTTATCCCATGCCAAAAAACTATTAGCAAATTATTTAGGCTGGCCGCTTGAAAAACCTAGACCGACCCATCACCGTTCTACCTACTATACCCCATCTTCACTAGGGAAAATGGATAGTCCTTTTAAATCAAAACGATACAAAAGATAAACGCTTACTAGATGCCGATGAATAATCGGCATTTTTTATGCTTTTTGAGCAACTGACTGTTTCGAATTTTTATTAGGGCTGAAAATATACCGAAATAATGATAATGTCCCTATAAAGAATCCATAGATACAAAAACCTAGAAGGACATGTATAGCTGAATAAAAGTTGCTTACATCTGTTTCTATAATGACGCTAACTATAATGGCTAATATGAATCCGCTACTAAGTAAAAAAGTCAGCAGCTTATCCCATTGAAGAAGAACGAATAGCCTTATAATAGGTTTCAATAAGACATAGGACACACTAATACTAAGCAATCCCACAAGTATAAACGTATTGGATTCTGTTAGTCCGATCCCCGTTACTATATCCTTCAAGAAATGTATATAAAAATCTCTCATTCTATCACCCTTTCTGTATAGAAATAGGTTTGACCGTTCTAGAAAGTCTTAAACATATAATGGAAAAATAAAAAACACATTTCATAACTGAAATGTGCTTCTGAATTCTTGGAGGATTACAAAGTACTATGATATGATCATTTTGCGTTCTCTTTTTTTAATTTTTTTTCAGAAGGATCAGCTTGACGGCGAGATTCCAGGTACTCTTCGATTTCAGTCATTGCTTTCTGATCCTTCATTAATTCTTCTCTGTTTTGGTTAACTAATTCATCAAATGGTAGTTTTCGCTGTCTCACAAACATTTCTCCTTATGGTAAAATGGTGGAACGCTTTCATTATACAATATGTTTTGCGAATATTATACAAAATTGTTTGAACATTTTGTAAAAATGCAGGAGGATCTATGAAACCAACTATTAATAGACAAGTAGAGAACATTGAGATATCTGGTATTCGAAAATTTTATAATATGGTGTCTGGACAAGATAATATACTCTCTTTGACCATTGGCCAACCAGACTTTTATACCCCAGAGCATGTGAAAAAAGCTGGCATAGCTGCGATTGATCATAATCAAACGGTCTATACACCAAACGCAGGCATATTACCATTACGACAAGCTATTCGCTCATTTGTCCAGCAAAAATATAATCTTTCTTATTCAGCGGATACAGAAATTATTGTCACTGTTGGTGCCTCGCAGGCCATTGACATTACTTTAAGAACAATCCTTTCTCCTGGTGATGAAGTGATTCTTCCTGGTCCCGTTTATCCAGGTTATGAACCGTTGATTCGATTAGCAGGTGGAGTTCCAATTCATGTGGATACCACTCACCACCAATTTAAGTTAACAAGCGAGCTTATAAAATCTCATATTACGGATAAAACGAAATGTGTACTCCTCCCTTATCCTTCCAATCCAACAGGTGCAACGCTTTCAGAGGTACAGCTAAAAGAGATTGCCGAGGAGCTAGAAAATCGTGATATTTTTGTATTATCAGATGAAATTTATAGTGAATTAGTATATGAGGGAGATCATCACTCTATCGCATCCTTCCCAAGCATGAGGGACAAAACCATTGTAATAAACGGGTTGTCTAAATCTCATTCCATGACTGGATGGCGAATCGGCTTTGTACTTGCTCCAGAATGGCTAGCAGGTCAAATATTAAAGGTGCATCAGTATAACGTATCCTGTGCTTCTTCAATAAGCCAATACGCTGCATTAGAAGCCTTAAAAAATGGGATAGACGATGCAATTCCAATGCGGGAACAATATCTAAAAAGGAGAGATTACTGCTTCGAACGATTAACGAAAATGGGATTACAAGTAGAATTACCGAATGGGGCGTTTTATTTATTTCCGAAAATACCAACAGATAGCAAAACAACTTTTGAACTAGCAGTCGATATTGTAAACAAAGCACATCTTGCTGTCGTACCAGGAAGTGCATTTTCAGCATTCGGGGAAGGGTATGTAAGAATATCTTATGCATACAGTTTGGAAACACTAAAAGAAGGACTAGATCGCTTAGAGCGCTATCTGAAAGGACCAAGAACGAAAGTAGACACACGCTAATATCCTCGATTGACTAAAAATGATATCGCAATACAAAGAAGGACTAACTTATCGTTAGTTCTTTTTTTAAAAAAAAATCCTTTATTTTTCAATAAAGGGGCTTATCTTATCGTAATTTTTTACTTTTTGTACTTCGTAATCATTCATCAACTTGTCCAATTCCTGACTGATAGAAATAGATTCAGCACTGGTAAAACCCTTTTTCAAGGCAATCTCGGTCATTCTTTTTCTTAGATATTCTATCCGAATTAATAATTCTTTTATGTTACTCATTTAAATACCGAGTTACCCCCTCTCCTCAATGCTACGACAAAAATGGGCAAATCAGTATATCAACTAGGATATTTTAGCCGTTGATATTGATTAATAAGTATATCTAGTTCTTGTGAGACTTTAATGGTGGATCTACTATTCATTCCGTATTTTTCAGCAATTTGAAACATTCTTTTTCTCTTTTTAACTATCTTTGCTTGTAAATCCGAGTCCCCTAACACTACACCTAAATTTTTCATTTATTTTACCTCTTTCTTTCATTATCAAACGCTATTGATTATGACAAACTAATATCTTGAAGTAAAGCTAATCGCAATATTAGACAATTTTTTCAAGAAAAAATTGTAAATTCTATGAAATAATAGGGCTTTCGTATTATATTTTTTTTACAAACTATTAACATTTACTATTATTTAACCGAAACAATACATATATAATATAGTCATTATTTTCGATTACAAAATCACAAATAGAGAGAAGGAATCTGAGGAGGTCCGTCATGTACTTTAAGCGCAATGAACCTTATCGCTTCTCCTTCGAGCAACCAATACCAGCTAGCTTTAAAACGTTACCAACAGAAAGTACTCCTTCCACTACCTATCCTGTTTTATTGTTGGATGTTAGTTTGAGTGGAGTCAGAATGGAGTGCTCGATTGAGGTACCAATTGAAAAGAACAAACCATACATTCTGGAGTTTACATTACTAGATCAACACTGTGTCACAACTGGAGAAATTGTCTGGATTAAAGAACTATCCAACCATTATCATTGTGGAATGAAACTGGATACAGATGAAGAAGTTCAAGATCAAATTACTTCTCAACTAAAACAAGTAGTGAAAAACCAAAGGTTAAGTTCGACTGAATGAAAAAGGAGTCTCTTATGCGAGACTCCTTTTATGTATGATCATCCATTATCAAAAATGGAATATCCAGCGAATACAAGTAAAATTAATACACAAATAATTGAAAATACTGTAGTCATCCTTGCACCCCCTAAATGAGACAAATATATCTGCTTATAGTATGTATTTTACAATACTTATATAGTATCAGTAAAAGTGTTTTGATGGAAGTGTTAGTAGGATAAACTAATAAAAATTCCCTAGTTATATTTCTACAAATAAGCAGATTTGTATGCGGTACATGATGCCTACTGCAGTAATCAAGTACAACAACAAAAAGAATGACTCAAATGAGAGCAACGTGGGTTTAACATCCCCTTCTTTATTCCGTGATTGGACAGATGCCAATGAATGTCGTCTGTCTTTTGTTTTTTTAAAATACTTTTTCTCATCTGTCACATTTTAGTCAATAATTTGTTACTAACTTGTGAACCATTGAACAAACCACTTCCTAGATGTATAGATTGTGATATGATGAACATGTAATAAGAAACACAAGATACCTTGTATAACAATTTGTGAAATATTTAACAAAGCTTTCCTCTTAGCATTAGCTAGGAAAAAATAATAAGGAGTGAATGACATGTTTGTTGAATTTATTCGTAATAATAAAGTGGTAGCTGGAATCTTAACTTTTCTTAGAGTGTATTTAGGATATGAGTGGATAACTGGTGGCTGGGGCAAAATCACAGGAGGATTCGATGCTGCAGGATTTTTACAAGGTGCAGTTGCACAAACAACAGGAGAACACCCAGCAGTTCAACCATGGTGGGGAGCATTTCTAGAGAATGTAGCAATACCGAATGCTGATTTATTTACCTTCCTAGTTATGTGGGGTGAATTATTAGTAGGTACTGCTTTAATCCTCGGTATCTTCACAAACTTTGCAGCTTTGATGGGTATAACAATGAATTTCGCCTTCCTATTCAGTGGAACAGTAAGCACGAATGGCCAAATGGTTTTACTAACTACATTCATACTAGTAGCAGGATTTAATGCAGGACGATTCGGCTTAGATAGATGGGTTATTCCTTTCTTAAAAGCCCACAATCCAATTGAAACAAAACGTAATAAAAAAGAAGTAGCTACTGTATAATTCAATTTTAAAGGCTGAAGCATTAAGCTTCAGCCTTTGTTATTGTAGTTCACATAAAAGATGTGTCACCTGATCTACTGGCAGTGGTTTTGAGAAAAAATAGCCCTGTATTTCATCACAATCCTGTTGCTTTAGGAAGGTTACTTGCTCTTCAGTCTCTACGCCTTCGGCTATTACTTTCATTTGCAAAGAATGGGACAGATGAATAATAGACTTTACAATTGCTAAATTTTGTTTCTGTTTTCCATCTAGAAATATTCGATCAATTTTTAACTTTGTAAGAGGGAAAATACTTAAGTATTTCAAAGAAGAATACCCCGTCCCAAAATCATCGATAGATACTTGAACCCCAATATTCCGAAGTCCTCTTAACGTCTCTAAAATGAATTCCTCATGAGCCATAGCAATGGTTTCCGTAATCTCTAGCTCTAAATACTTCGCTTCCAATCCTGTTTCCTGTAATATTTGGGCCACTTGAGCTACTAGGTTTTTCTGATAAAACTGCTTTACCGACATGTTCACACCGACAACAACTGGGGAGAAACCTTGTTCCTGCCAACGTTTATTCTGCATGCACGCTTCCCTTAGTACCCACTCCCCAATCTCCATAATAAGTCCAGATCTCTCAGCTAAAGGTATGAATGTATCTGGAGGTATGTAGCCTATTTTCGGATGCTTCCATCGGAGAAGTGCCTCCATTCCAACAACACGACCAGAATTCATTTCCTTTTGTGGCTGATAGTGGAGTTCAAATTGCCTTTCTTTAAGTGCTTTTCTCAAATCGGTTTCCATCGTTAATGCTTGCTTAAAACGATCAGAAATGGATGGATCAAATACTTGAAAATGATTTCTTTGTATATTTTTACTCACATACATAGCAGCATCGGCGTATTTAATAAGGTCGTTGGGGGAAGTACCATGATCCGGATAAAAACTAACGCCAACACTTACAGAAATATATATTTCGTGACCATCCAATTCGATTGGGGCTTCAAAGGCTTTAAGAAGATGATCCGCAATGTTCCTATCCTTTTGTTTTTGGTGAAAAAGACGATGCAATAATATAAATTCATCCCCATTCATGCGTGCTAGAAACATAGAAGGAGATAACAGTGTTCGCAAACGATCTCCAACCGCTCGTAAAAAGCGATCTCCAAACTCATAACCAAGCGTATCATTAATTTGCTTAAAGTAATCTATATCAATAAAATATATAGCAATTCGTTCGTTATGTTCGGAAGCATAATGGATAGATTCCGTAAGAATTTTGGAGAAATAATGATAATTTGGTAAGTTGGTTAATTCATCATAATACGTAATAAATTCCATTCTTTTTTCATTATTATAGACTTCCGTTATATCTCGGACGAATGCACATTGGATCATCTGATTTCGAACAGGAAAGTCTTGAACTATTAACTCAATATATAACGGTGTTCCATCCTTCTTCTTTCCTACTAGTTGGATGGAGGAATCGGTTGAAAACATAAACGAATTGGAAACCGGGGCATTATCCATTAATAAATCAAATAAAGATTGCTTTTTTATTTCTTCCATCTCATAGCCAAATAGTCTCGCAAAAGACAAGTCACAATCGAGGATGTGATGCTTATCAAACAATACGACTCCTTCTTGACTGTGCATATAAATCTTATTCAAATGGTCTTTCAGTTTTCCTGTAATACTATGTATAGATAGCGGAAACAACAAAACCATGTAAAGTTTATAATCCTCTACATAACTTGCGTAAACCTGTACTTCCACATCCGCTTTGGTCTTAGTGCGAAAAGTAGAGCCATTTACTGCTGATTGGACGATTTCATCCAACTGTAAAACGGTGTCGTTCACATTCGATTGCAAAGTAGAAATGCCTACCCATTCCAAGGCAATCTTACTTCCATCCATAATCAACCCAGATTCATCAATGAATAATATGGCATCTTGTGTATGTTTTATAAGCCATGGATGCATAGGAAGGTGCCCTCTATGAGATAAAGTCATATTGTATTTCTCCCTTCCCTTTATCAGTAATATAAAGGTTGTTTTTGTATAATGTCCCACTTCTATTGTCCTTTCGACATAATAGAGCAAAACTCCTCCCAAGCATAAGGCACTTACTTATTCGTCTACATAAAAAGAACTCACCATCCTCTTAGGAAATGAGTTCTTAATCATGTGCTAATTCTTTAAACTTTTCTAATAAAGCCATACCTTCATACCCTTCCTCAATTAAGTGTTTCAGCCTTTTCTCCATATCTCCTTGCTTTCGATCCACAATGTTACCCATCAAGAGAACATTCATATGGTCCTCAATATAGTTCAACCCAATAACAGAAACTAAAAACGTTGCAGGTTGGTTCGATTCCTTCGTAATTTTAACCTGTACCATCAACTTTTTACCTTTTGGACTCATCAAAGCTGTAAAATACTCATGATACGTCTTGTCTAAATAAGCCTCGATAATCCACTGATTGTAATCATCTTCACGATTAATGATTAGCCCATCTAACAAAGGGATATTTTTTGTAATGACTTGTTTAGCAGATTCTTCCAGGATATCTAATGAAATTAATTTGAATGTTTTCACTTTATCTACCTCTTATTATTTTTAATGGACTTACTCGTACATCAATGAAACGGCATAAATCCCCTACCGTTTTAAACTGTTCTATTTCATTTGGTTTATGGGTACATTTATCGAGATTCCAATATTCTAATAATTCATCAAAGGTGGCAATAAATCGAGTAGAATCTCCATTGTACAATTCCGCTAATGAGGATCCTGTAGTTAAGAAATCATCTGGATGCTGCCCAAAGTTGGAATGCTTATTGACATAGTTTACAACCGTAAGAAAGACTTCATACACCAACCCTTTATTAAATGCCATGGTCCGAACATACTTTCTGGTCTTGTTCATTTCAAAGTCAATAATATCGCCCATATATGCAGCTCCTTTCTTCCTCTATTATGACATATATTACTAGTAAGTTCGACCATTTTTGAAAATTGATCTTTTTGAATAAATAAAGATTAATGTTAGCCAGATTGTGTTATATACATGAAGAAGGAGGTTAATTAAATGAATCAACCACAACATAAAGAACAAAAAAATAGTATTCAAGTTGGAAGGTTTGATATATTTTTTAAGAAGCCTTATCAAATATTATATAATATAAACGATTTCCTTATTTCGATTTGGTTTCTCGTCGGAAGTATAATGTTTTTATATGAGGAGTGGAAGCGAGTCGGCGTTTGGTTGTTTATAATAGGGAGTGGACAATTAGCCATCCGTCCAACCATCCGCATCATACACCATATTCATTTAAAAAGACATATCAAAAACAACAACCAATAATGTTGGTACGACAGGAGAGATGGTATGAAGCATTCCATCGTTTGCGTTCTTTTTCTTCTGATACTTAGTGCATGTTCGAATTCAGATCAAGAGGTAGCGATTACGAAAAAATCGGTAAAGACTGATGAGACGGTGCAAGAAGACCCAGTACTCGAAGATACTTCCATGGATTCAGAAGAAGAAAAAATGGTTTTAGAGTTTACACTCCCAAATGAGCAAATAATCATTAATTTAGAGCACGTACCAATATTGTCCCAATTTCTTCGAGGTGTAAATGACCAGAAGGCTGTCATTCGAGATATGGAACTAATAAAGCTAGAGGTATCTAAACAACCCTACTATCTGCTTGAATTTGCTTGTTATCAAGAAAGGTGTTCTTACCTTCTATTAGACCAATCGGGAAATGGGCAATCCTTTTTACTAACAGACTTAGCAAGATACAAACAAATGGCTCCATCACCTGATAATACCAAGATGCTTTTCTTGTTTGAAAGAAAAAAAACGAAGAACCAAACAACCTTGTTCACCCACCAGGTTCAGATCTTTGATATAGAGGAATGGAAACCAGTAAAAGTTGAAACTGAAGAATATTCCTTAGATTACTCACTCCCTATCTTGAATGCATCTTGGGAAAACGACGAACAAATCGAGCTCTCTATTGCTGATGTCTCATCACTGGAGAGTCCTACCTTAGAATATTGGTACACGTCAGAAAAACGAACGAGAAAAATTAAACTTACGTTAAGTAATTAAGGATGGAGATGCTACGATGAACGAAACGATTCAAACGATACTAGGTCATCGTTCTATTCGCAAATTTAAAGAAAGACCTTTATCTAACGAAGAAATAAATACAATTATTGAAGCAGCAAGTCGCGCGTCTACCTCTAGTTTTATGATGGCATATTCCATCATCGGTATCGATGACGCTTCTGTCAAATCAAAACTCGCTAAAATTTCTGGACAATCCTATGTTGAACATAATGGGCACCTATTTGTTTTTTGTGCAGATTTAAATAAAGTTGGTCTTCTAGCTTCCCCTGAAGAAAAGCAACAAATAAACGAAAATGTAGAGAATACAGAGCACTTTTTAGTAGCCACCATCGACGCTGCTTTAGCAGCCCAAAATGCTTGTTTAGCAGCGGAAGGAATTGGGTTAGGAGTATGTTACATAGGAAGTATTCGTAATGATATTAAGACTGTTGATCAATTGCTGGGATTACCAGATCACGTCATCCCATTATTTGGGTTAGCTGTTGGAGAACCAGATCATGATCCACAACCAAAACCTAGATTACCAAAAGAGGCGTTCTATTTTAAAAATAAATATATAGAGAGTGCCTCTCTACAAAAAGAAATTGAACATTTTGACCAAGGTGTAAATGACTACTACAAAAAACGTTCTGAAAATAAACGGATGGATCAATGGTCCACTCAAATGATACGAAAGCTTTCTACCCCTATTCGAACAGATGTTACTCCTTTTGTTCAATCAAAAGGACTGAATAAAAAATAAACAAGCTAGGAGATATCTCCTAGCTTGTTTATTTTTTTATTCAAACACAATTTCTCGTGTTTCTTCTATATCCACTAATTCATTGTTCACATAAAACTGTCCATGGATAAATATCGTATGCGTCCCTTTTTCCAATGCCTCGAAATGTCTAGGATCTCTTGCATATTTATCACCTGGATCCATGGTCCTACTAACCGGACTGCCTGTAAAATCATGATTATTCCGGTCGATGGAAATAGAAATGAGTGGGGTACGATGAAGCAGTTCAACGGTTTTTGTTCCTTTATATTCAAGAGCACGGAGTACTTGAAATCCATCTTCGTTTTGTTCTATCCGTACATGGAGAACAAAATCCTCTACCTGCTTGGAGACCTTAACAGGTTTGACTAGTTTGGCGTTTGAAATTTGACTAATGCAAACAAACGTTATGCATCCAATTGCTACGATGATGAGTAGAATCATTTATCCATTTTCGAATCAAACCTACCTCACTCCCCTTTCTACCTCATTTATATCGTTCTAACAGTAAAAGATATTTTCCGACCGTACTTACGTTCAATTATTAAGCCAAAATAAAAAAACAATCGAATTAAGACTAATTATGTAGATACTTCTTTAAAATAGCTTTACTGTATAGACGATTTTCTACTGGTAAAAGTTTCATAATAAATAAAAAAAACGAAATCAATTTCAAAAATTTGTAAGTTTTTGGAATGTAACAAAAAGCATAAGAACTATTTCTGTAGTAAAACATATGTAACGAATGAATTTAATGAATATATAAATAGTTGGTGATTAAATTGAAACAGGTATTAGCCATTGCGTTATTAGCTATGCTACTCGTTGGCTGTAATCAACAAGAAGATAATCGGGTTCAAACAAAAGATAATAATATTGATTTTACAAAAGTGACAAATAAAGACGCTCCTGTTAATCAATCTGTCGCAACAAAAGCAAAACAACTACTTTTAGACAATAAGGAAGTTAACGGTGTAAGAGGAATTAATACAACCGATAAAATTCTTCTAGCATTTAAAGTAAAGCAACTTGATTCGTTCCGAGAGACGAAATTAGAAGGAGAATTTAAAAGCGACTTAGAAAAGGAATTTCCTAATAAAGAGATATTTATATCCTCTGATCAAAAGATTTTTATCGAGCTTGATAGGTTGGAAAAAGAAATACAAAACAACAAAATGGATAAAAGCCAGCTAAATAAAGATTTTGATACCATTCAAAAATTAATAAATGATGAGGCATAAGATGCAAAACAAGAGGGGTTAAGGTATGTCTAACAAAAAGCAAAAGACTTCACTAAATCAACAACAATATCAAGATTTTGCAAAACAAAAAGAAATCCTGAGACCAGTTTTCAAAAATTGCATCAAAGCATTTTTGGTAGGCGGGTTCATTTGCTTAATCGGACAAGTTATCACAACGTTTTATATCCATTTCTTTAACTTCACGGAACAAAATGCTGGAAATCCAACAGTTGCAACCATCATCTTCATCACCATGCTGTTAACCGGCTTTGGTGTTTATGATCGAATAGCACAGTTTGCAGGAGCGGGGTCTGCAGTCCCGGTATCTGGGTTTGGAAATGCTGTGATCTCCGCTTCCATTGAACATAGAACAGAAGGGTTAGTACTAGGTGTGGGCGGAAATATGTTTAAGCTAGCAGGCTCCGTCATCTTATTTGGTGTATTTTCTTCTTTTGTGATTGTTTTGGTTAAAACGCTGCTCATTAAATGGGGGGTTATTTGATGTTAACAGGTCAAAGCACGTGGACGTTTGATCAGCAGCCTGTCATCATCTCGACAGGAACTGTAGGAGGACCGTTTGAAGCAAATGGAAATATAAAAGATGATTTTGATTACTTATTTGATGATTTATGGATGAATCAAGATTCATTTGAAAAAGCACATAAAGTATTACTTGAAAAGGCTAGTCAAACAGCTTTAGATAAAGCAGGGGTCTCCAAAGATGACGTCCAATTTTTTCTTGGTGGGGATTTAATCAACCAAATTACGCCAACGAGCTTCGCTGCAAGAACGTTAGGAATACCCTATTTTGGACTGTTTGGAGCTTGTTCAACATCGATGGAAGGCCTAGCATTAAGTGCTTTAATGATTAATAGCCAGGCAGCAAACTACGTTTTAACTGGCGCATCTAGTCATAATGCAGCTGTTGAGAAACAATTTCGTTACCCTACAGAATATGGTGCTCAGAAACCTCCTACATCTCAATGGACCGTAACAGGTGGAGGTGCTGCTTTATTAAGCCAAAAAGGAGATGGTCCAAAAGTAACCTCTGCGACAATAGGTAAAGTCGTAGACCAAGGAATAACAGATCCAATGAATATGGGAGGCGCCATGGCTCCAGCAGCCGTAGAAACCATTGAAACACATCTTGCAGATCGCGGAATTACTGCCTCTTATTACGACTTAATCATTACAGGTGACTTAGCACAGATTGGTCGTGATATCGCACTCGGTCTGTTCGAAAAAAATGGAACAAAAATAAACCCTGATTCTTTTGTTGATTGCGGACTAACAATCTACAAAGAAGGACAACCCGTTCTGGCAGGTGCAAGTGGTGCTGCCTGCTCTGCTGTAGTTACGTATGGTCATTTTTTAAACAGGCTGAAAAAAGGAGAGCTCGAAAAAATTCTAGTTGTAGCAACAGGTGCTCTCTTATCCCCAATGACAACACAACAAAAAGAATCTATACCGTGTATTGCTCACGCTGTTTCCATTGAACATTAGAGAAAGGAGGCTGGTTTCATGACATTTTTATGGGCATTCATAGTTGGAGGGTTCATTTGTGTAGTCGGCCAAATTATGTTTGATGTGTTTAAATTATCTCCCGGCCATACGTTATGTACGTTAGTAGTAGTTGGCGGGTTAATGGATGCCTTCGGCTGGTACGAACCACTTGTCGACTTCGCAGGAGCTGGAGCTACCGTGCCAATTACAAGCTTCGGAAATTCATTAGTCCATGGCGCGACAGAGGCTGCCAATCAACATGGAGTGATTGGCGTGTTAACTGGAATGTTCCAAATTACTAGTGCTGGTATTACATCAGCAATTGTCTTCGGTATGATTGGAGCACTACTTTTTAAACCTAAAGGTTGAGGTAGTAGCGTGAAAGGCCACTTTTGGGCTTTTCACGCATATATATTAGGAAATCGATAATACTACTTTTCCAAATTGATTAGCATTTCCTAAATAAGAGAATGCTTCTTCTGCTTTTTCAATAGGAAACACCTTACTAATAACAGGTCGAATTTGGTGTGTTGTCATAAATTTTAACATGTCGGTTAGTTCCTCTAAGCTTCCCATCGTAGTACCAAATAATTGGTACTGACCATAAAAGAAACTTCGTATGTTGATCGTTATTTCGTCCTCCGTAGTTGCACCGAACGTAACCATTCTACCGCCTTTTTTCAACACCTCTAAAGAACGATTAAATGTAGCTCTTCCAACACTCTCAATCACTATATCAATTGTTTCGTGTTTCAGTACTTCCTTCCAATTTTCACCCGTATCGACTGTTATATCCGCACCAAGCTTTCTTGCATGTTCTAGTTTTTCTTTACTTCTTGATGTAACAATAACCTTTGCTCCAACTGCCTTTGCAAATTGAATCATAAATGTAGCGACCCCACTGCCCGCGCCTGGAATAAATACCGTATCTTCCTGACTCAAATTAGCTTTTGTAAATAATGCCCGATATCCTGTTAAGCCAGCCAAGGCTACCACTCCTGCTTCTTCCCAGGACAAGTAGTCTGGTTTATGTACTACCCCAGATTCATCACATACATAATACTCACTGAAAGTCCCTTGATCTGGCATGCCTACAATCTCAAAACCTTCGGGTGGTGCATCACTATTTTCCTTCCATCCGATACCAGGGTTAATGAGTACTTCGTCTCCAACTTTAACATTCTTAACGTTATTCCCAATTTCAGTTACAATTCCAGCGCCATCAGAACCTAAGATAAGCGGGGTGGAATTATTCCCTCTTCTTGCTGGAATGTTCAAGTCACGATGATTAAGTCCCGCCATCTTAAGTTTTACCTTTACTTGATTATCTTGAATCGTTGGTTCCTTTACATCCGTAAAAATAAGTTCAGTTCCTTTATGAACAAAGGCTTTCATGGAATCTCTCCCCTATCTTTTTCACTATCGTATCACAAACAAAATTCTTCATCGTAATGAAACGTTTCTACTCATTATGATACACTGGACCTAATGAAAGAATAAGGGGGAAAATCCTTGTTTACGAAATCCTATGAACCATAACAATGCTCTAGAGCTCCTCCATAATAAGTTGAACTTAACTTACATTAATAGGAGGAATACAATGAGAACTACAATACCACTATCTTTTTACCTAGAAGAATTTAATCAATTGTTTTCAGGCTGGGACTTTTCTTATTTGTCCCAATCTGGGCGAATACAATCTGAATTGTTACCTTGGTCATATGGGAGTCTTGTTATCCCCTATGTGAGACAAGCAACATCCATGTTAGACATGGGAACAGGTGGAGGGGAGCTTTTGTCCACGTTACGCCCCTTCCCTTCTCATATATGTGCGACAGAAGGATATGAACCAAATGTTTCTATCGCAAAGAAAAGGTTAGAGCCTTTAGGAGTGAAGGTTTATCCAATACAGGATGATGACAAACTCCCGTTCAAAAAAACCGATTTGACTTAATTATAAATAAACACGAGTCCTACTGCACTTCCGAGTTAAAACGAGTTCTCCAGACAGGTGGGTATTTTTTGACACAGCAAGTTGGTGGAGAAGATTGCAACGATTTAAATGAAATACTTCAAGCGCCAATAAATCCAGAATATACTCATTGGAATTTAGATTTTGCCTCTAGTGAATTAGAAATTGCCGAAGTTGAGATTCTTTTCAAGCAAGAATATTTCCCGAAGCAACGCTTTTTCGATATTGGTGCCCTTTTGTATTATTTGAAAGCAATTCCATGGCAGATTCCTAATTTCAGTCCTAAAAGCTATGAAAAAGAGTTAACACATACCCATGCATACATTCAAAAAAACGGTTACTTGGACGTCCGGCAACATCGATTTATGATAGTAGCAAGAATGAAATAAGGAGGTTGAGACAAAAGTATAGGAAGCAATGAAAAAACGAACAATTATCATTAGTGCCTATACCCCGCTCCGGAAATATACTATGCTTTCCGCGGGCGGCTGGTGAGCCTCCTCGTGCTGACGCACTGTGGGGTCTCACCGATGCCTTTCCTCCCGCTGGAGTCTACGTATATTTCCGGAGCTAGTATAGGCTGTTGTTCGGCTTTTCGGGTCATCTTTTTAGTTATGTCCCAGCCCCTTTTTTTGTCTACATGAAGCCAACGTTAAAATAAGACGATAGCTAGTGTTGTGGAAAGGATAAGTCCTAGCATTACGGGAATAAAGTTTTTTCGTACTAGCTCCATAACTGGAATATTACAGAAGCCCGCAATGGCTATAAGAGAAGACCATGCTACAATGGTACCTCCCCCAGTCCAGATCGTCCCCATTTGTCCAATTGCTGCTAGTGTAGACGGATCGATAGAATTTGTCGAGAATGCCGAAGCCAGTGCTCCTGTTAACGGTAATCCAGAAAAACCGGATCCATCTAACCCCGTCACAATCCCAATGACCAAAATACTGAAGGCAGCAAGGATAGAATTTTGCGGCAGGTAGTTCTGACTTTCTTTAACTAAGTCAAATAAAAATGCAGGATTGTCTCCCTCAGGCAAAGAGAGAATACTTGCAGAGAAATCTGAACTCCCAAGAAAAAAGAAACCGGCAATCGGAATAACTGGCCCCATGGCTTTGAACGCAAATACAAAACCATCTGTTATATGATCCGAGATATAATCCAAAGCATGGTGCTTACCGAAAGCAATCGTGGAAAGCAGCAATAGAACCACTGCGACTCCACCAATAAATGCTGCTCCGTCGCCTCCTTCAAAACCACTCATTCTCCCTGAATTCAATTTTGTTGAAATCATAAAAATCATCACAATTAACATTGATAGGGGAACTAATAACGCAAACACTTTACTCCACAAAGAAAGATGATGCGTAGATGATTGTTTATCGTGTTTATCCGCAAGTCCTTGTAGTCCATCTAATTCCTTTTCTATCTGTGGATCATTGCTTGATCTTATTTGTTTTCGATTGAATAGATAAGCTAATAGGATGGCAACTCCGCCCGTAATAAGGGAAAGAATGAGAGCCTTATCGAGAATTGCAGACGTTTCTATTCCAGCTGCTTTTGCTGATAAACCTGGGGCAACCTGCATGACGTAGTCTGAGGATAACGCCATCCCTTGACCCGCTAAAGCAATGGCCATTCCAGCGACTAAAACAGGTAGACCAGCTCTAACAGCTGCAGGAACTAAAAGTGCACATATAAGAGGTACCGCAGGAGTTGGCCAAAAGAATAAAGAGATGACATACGTAACAATGATTAACACAAAATAAGCAATATGACCATTCAGCATTATTTTCTGAATCGGTTGAATCATTCTTCTATCTGCACCTAAGTCTCTTAACGAATGTAATAAAGCAACCATAAACGTAATAATTAAAAAAATACTAAAAAGCTCTTTAGCTGCAACTAAATTGGCATTAAATATGGCTGTGAAACCTTCAATTAAGCTCCCTTGATACACCCAAGCGACGATAAAGGTTCCTAGTAAAGTTGGTAACACGACACCCTTACGAAATGCCATAGTTAAAATAATTACAAGTGTAAAGATTCCATAAAGAAAATGCGATAACGTCAACTCCACATTGCATCCTCCTTCACATTGACCACATTCATGGTCAATCGTGATATAGAATATGCAGAGTGGATTTAATTAGTGCTTTTAAAAAAGCTCCACGAATCGGAGATTCCATTTTCCGTTGTAATACATGCCCCCTCTCTTCAGCTCGTTAAAAAAGAGGCTGAGAAGTATAGCAAGCAATGAAAAAACGAACAATTATAAATAGTGCCTATACCCCGCTCCGGAAATATACGACGCTTTCCACGGGCGGCTGGTGTGCCTCCTCTTGCTGACGCGCTGTGTGGGTCTCACCAATGACTTTCCTCCCGCTGGAGTCTACGTATATTTCCGGAGCTAGTATAGGCTGTTGTTCGGCTTTTCGGTTTATCTTTTTAGTTATATCCCAGCCCCTCTTTTATTTTGATTCGATAAATTGCAGAACTTCTAAATCAATTTTTCCTTGTTCTAATTCTCTTTCTTCAAAATTCTCTGTATGTAGGAACCTTGTGAATACATCATATAGTTCTACATCATCTACTACGGTATTATCTAAGTAGTTCCATTTTACTAATCCTTGTACGAGGCGTTCTCGAACTTCCCCCTCGATAGGTTGGATGTTTTCTTCTTTGGTTTCTCCGAAATACAACTGTTGTAAGTTAAACAGTCGGATCAATTCTTTTATAGGCTCTGGATGGTCATCTACACGAAGATCAATAAATACATCGTTAAGACCGCCATACCCCCCTTTTTCTTTCACAATATAGAGAGCCGAGGATTGCTTACCTCTGCTGTCACCACCAGCATTCTGAGCAGCTGATAAACCGGCTAATAAGCGCTCCGCTAAGCTTCCTTTCGTGTTTTGAAAAGCTTCCGCCATATCCGTAACAGTTTCTTTGTTCACTAAAATATTACCTTGAGCAGCAAAATTTTCTCCGGATACCCCACCTGCCCAGTCATAACAATTGGAGCCTGTAAAAGTAGCAGCGTTTCCGTTAGCATCTACCATTCCAACCTGTCTTTCATCTTTATCCTTGTCGGAATTTGTTAAAATTTCTATAGCTTCTGCAGGCGATTTCCCTTCTTCCATAAGCTTCAGACCTTCTGGACCATATGCTGGATTAGCGAATGCCTGGGTTGCCACAGCTCCCACTCCCGCTTTCGCCCAAGGTACCACCGATCCAACCCCAATAAACTTAGACTGAACTGCTACTCCTAATTCACCAGTTTTCGGATCAAAACCTACGATGGAATAAGTAGCCACAATATCTTTTTTCCTTCTCATCTCTGTTCCCTCCATATAATTTATTTTTTTCATAACAAGTAAAACAAATGATTTTACCATCTTCATGAATCCCATTAAAAAAACCATCCTCACAGAATACATCCTGCTGACAAATAGAACAAGTACCAACCAATTCTTTCATGGGAATCACCTCGGTTATCATTTTCTTTAGTATACTAAAGAAAACTTGGCGAAGCCAAGCCGAAAGGCGCAGGCTGAGCCCTAGTTGCCCTTATCTAGCTTCCTTATTCTGGCCACTACGTCGATTCAACTCCCTTGCTGACAGGATATCCGAGATACGGAAAAGAAAACTTGGCGAAGCCAAGCCGGAGGCGCAGGCTGAGCCCTAGTTGCCCTTATCTAGCTTCCTTATCCTGGCCACTACGTCGATTCAGCTCCCTTGCTGACAGGATATCCGAGATACGGAAAAGAAAACTTGGCGAAGCCAAGCCGGAGCGCAGGCTGAGCCTTAGTTGCCCTTATCTAGCTTCCTTATCCTGGCCACTACGTCGATTCAACTCCCTTGCTGACAGGATATCCACCGATAGGAAAAGAAAACTTGGTGAAGCCAAGCCGGAAGCGCAGGCTGAGCCCTAGTTGCCCTTATCTAGCTTCCTTATCCTGGCCACTACGTCGATTCAACTCCCTTGCTGACAGGATATCCACCGATAGGAAAAGAAAACTTGGCGAAGCCAAGCCGAAAGGCGCTGGTTGTTTATCCACTTTTCAATTCCAAGATAAAAAAAAAGCGCAGGCAAAAAGCCTGCACTTTCTTTAAACAGCTGTGCGTAACACCAGAAGTCTTGGTTGTTTATAGAATAAGAAGCCTATTACTAAAGCATTGAGCACAAAAGATGGTAATAAATAGGAAATGTTATATAAGAAAGAATATAAATATATTCCCATCCCATCAATAGCAGATTCAAAGAATGCAACACCCGCGAAATAGTGAGCGATAAATCGTAGAGTACATCCTAATAAAATTCCAGCACTAACATTCCACACAAATTGTCCTCTGTTTCGTTCCTTCAGACTTTGTTGGACTTTTGCTGCAAAAAGACCAGCAAAACCTAGAACGGTAAAAGCAACCCCGTAATCTAATATTCCTTGTATTGGAGTTAGGATATACGGTTGGCCAAATGCTACTTGGTAAAGTCCAAACAATAAACCTGAAAGTAAACCACCCTTTAATCCCCACCGATACGCTACGATAAACACTGGAATCATGGCTAAGGAAACAGATCCGCCTTGTGCCCAAAACTTAATAGATAAGAATGGAATAATATCCAATACAAAGGCAAAAGCAGACAAAATTGCTACTTCCACTAAAAATAAAATTCTCTTACTTGAATTCATGATGAATTCCCTCCCCTATTTTTTGGCAACAAAAAAAGCAATGCCAAGGGGAAGCTTCCTGATGGAGGACCCACTCACATTGCATACTACGCCATCAAAAAAGCCACCATCCCTACGCTAGTACTAACTAACAGGTTCAAAGGGTCAGAACACTAGGTTCACTCTCAGCCAAAACGGCTCCCCCTGAAGGCTTTATTACTATGCTTTTTTTGCTAACCGTATTATACATAACGTATTTGATTATTTCAACAGTAAAGAAAAAAGAGCCGTACGGCTCTTTTTTTACAGACGACTCTCTGTAAGTTTAATGAACTCCTCAACATCCGCAATACAAAGCTGGATGCCCTTTTCCCAAAAATCTAAGGAGCCTAGATCAACATGTAAATGTTTACTAGCTAAATCCTCTACCTTCATTCTTCCAGTATCTTTTAAAATTGCTTTATAGAATTCTTCAAATTCCTCTTTATTTTCTTGGGCGTGTGCATAAATTCCTAGACTGAACAAATAACCAAATGTATACGGGAAGTTATAGAACGGAACATCCGTAATATGAAAGTGAAGCTTAGATGCCCAGAATACTGGATTATATCTATCTAATTCTCCACAATACGCTTCTTCTTGTGCCTCTTTCATTAACGTATGAAGACGATCTGTTGGCACAATCCCTTTTTTTCGTTCTTCATAGAATCTCGTTTCGAATAAAAATCTAGCATGGATATTCATAAAAAAGGCAACACTACGCTGAATTTTATCTTCAAGCAATGCAATTTTTTCTTCATCATTTTTTGCATTTTTTACAGCTGCGTCTGCAAGGATCATTTCCGCTAAAGTCGATGCTGTTTCTGCAACGTTCATTGCATAATCTTGATTTAATAGCTCCATATCATCCATGACATACTGGTGATAGGCATGACCTAACTCATGAGCCAAGGTTGATACATTAGAAGCTGTACCAGAATATGTCATAAAGATTCTAGTCTCTTTACTGTCAGGAAATCCCGTACAAAAACCTCCTGGACGTTTCCCGGAACGGTCTTCCGCTTCAATCCAACGTTGATCGAAAGCGTGCTGGGCAAATGAAGCCATTTCAGAACTGTACTGTCCAAATTCTTTCACAATTATTTCGGCCGCTTGGTCGTAACTAATCGTCTCTGTAGACTCAGCAACCGGCGCATCCAAATCAAACCAGCTCATCTTTTCAATCCCCAATAATTCAGCTTTGCGTTTTAAATAAGATACAAATGGTGTCTTTTGATTAGAGATAGCTTCCCACATCGATGACAAGGTATTTTCATCCATTCGGTTATATTCAAGTGGTTCTTTTAATACATGATCCCAACCACGGTGCTTATACGTTTGAAGTCGAAAACCTGCTAAATGATTAAGCGTTTCCGTAAATAAATCTGCTTGTTCCATCCACGCTTGTTCCATATGTTGAAAGACTGTTTGTCTTACTTTACGATCAGGATGGCTTAATTTGTTTTCTGCTTGTCCTACAGATAGCGATTGCGACTTTCCTTCAATGTCTACGTTGATCGAAATTTTTGCTACAATCGTATCATACATCTCTTCCCATGCATGATAGCCATCAACAGCTAAATCATTTAAAAGAACTTCTTGTTGTAATGGAAGTTTTTCCATTGCCTTTTGTCTCCGTTCGTTTAATACAAACGCTACTGAAACAAAATCTGAATCCTCCATAAGATGATTCCATTCCTCTGAAGAAATTGCTTTCATTTGCTCATCTACAGCAGACATCGCCGCAGAAAATCTTGCAGCTAACTCATTTCTTTTCCCTACTAGTAATTTTGCATGATGATCAGATACGTCCTGTGCAGTCAGGCATCCAACAAAGGAAGAAATCTCGCCTAACCGTTTGGTTATCGTCTCAACTTTATCTAAAATGGTCCTAAAGACTTGTGGAGTACCAAACGTTTTTACGGTCTCTTCACTAGCCAATGATGCTTCTAGATTACTTAACTCTGTTTCTAACGTATGGATATAGGAAGTAAGCTCCTCAGATTTACTTCCACCTGGAAAAATGGTCTCAAGATCCCACTTCATATTGTAGGTAGACATCGTATCACCTCTGTTATGTAATAAATTGTTCCGCTTCTTCCATCATACTCCAGCAACGACCTACAGGCAATGACAAATCCAATGGTTATGAAAGAAGAGAGGGACGTTATTATAACGCCCTCTTCCATTGACCTCACTACATTACTGTTTACTTGGCTTTAAAACTGCACCGGAGTCAGGATGTGCAATAATTTGCACAATACCGAAATTTGATGTTTGGATAATATAGACGTTAGGATAAGAAGTACCAAGAATTCTATATTCTAATCCGTTAAATTTGTTTGGATGAATGACTCCTATTTCTTTTCCATCCGTCGGTTTGACTCCGATTGGATATATTCTCCACTCTGTCTCGCTCGCAGGTAGCTGTAATACCTGAACGATTCCCTCTTCTTTTTCCAATGGTTCAAAATCTATAAAATCTTCTTCTTCAGACACCGGTTCTATATATTGGTATCCGGCATAACGACAAAAAGCTCGAACAACCGCTTCTGCGTAATTTTTCCAATGCTTTTTCAATTGTATAACATCGTCCTGATTAGAATCTGCAAACCCATACTTAATAATGGTTGTTTGGACATTTTCGGTTTCTCGATTCAAATAATGAAGGTCCTCTTTAGGATTATTTGGAAGTGATTTAGAATAGACCTTCCGTATATTTTGACCTTCCAACTGTAATTCTTCTGCAATTATCCGACTTAAAGTATCCTCACTGTATATGGAGTATATAATATCAACCCCATCTCTTCCACCAGAATTAATATGATTGGAAATACAGTATTTTGCACCACTTTCTCTAATCCTTCTCGCTCTTTCATCTTTAGATATGGTCTCATCGGTTGTTCGAGTCATCGCAACTGGTATATCCAATTCATTAAATCGTTTATATTGATAATGAGAAATCTGTAGATTAATAGCTTTTTCTATCCAGTTAGCATTAGAACCTGACCCTATCTCTTCCCCACCATGACCTGGATCGATGATAAGGACCGGCTCCACCTCATGAACGTCTTTTTGTATTTCAATGGTCCATTTAGACTTTGATTTTTTTCGTGATATCCTCCATCTGTCTGTGAACAATTGATTTTGAACCATACGATAAAAAAAGAGAGTATAGTGAAGATTGTTGCTACAACTTGCTCCACTAACGGATTCCCTATAGGAATAGTGGAATGACCAAAGAAAACAAAAACTTGATTGACAATAGCAGCGAATAAAAGAAAAGAGCGTAGCAAAGTATCTTTGTCCAATTTTCACACCTCCTAATTGAACACCATTTGGTTACAATGATTGCTAGGAAGAAATATTTCGTCTTACTATATCATTTTCAAAACAGACCTTTTTTGACATGGACAATCGTTGAAATTTGCATAAAAAGAGGAAAAGATCTATTGATTACAAGAACAGAAGTCTAGTGGAGAGTAGGTATAGGAACAGTTTGCACGACCGAAAAAGCATCACCTGGGGGAAAAACACGTAAGTGTATTTGAGGCATCCTCTGTATATATACGAATTAATGACAAATTAAATGATAGTCTAGGGACTATTAGATAGAAGCCTTCTCCTAAACTATGGGAGCTATACAAGACTAGAAACTAGATGTAAAGTTTATTAAAACAGACTAGAATTCTAATATAATAGGTTTATAATATAGTTCATACATCATCCTGAAGGGGATAACTATGACACAAATAAAAAAACTTTTAGAAGATATTTCACCTACAAGGATCCTAGCATGTAGCTTCCTTGTCATTATTTTACTTGGTACAGTTGGTCTTAAATTGCCTATCTCAACGACCGGATCCATCTCTTGGATAGATGCCTTATTTACCGCCGTTTCAGCTACAACAGTTACAGGACTAATTGTTGTAGATACAGCAACACAGTTCACTATGTTTGGTCAATTTATCATCATGATAATGATTCAAATTGGTGGTATAGGATTAATGACCTTTGCTGTTTTTGTTTTACTCATTATGGGAAGAAAAATTTCTTTAAAGCAGCGAATCATTATGACAGAAGCCTTTAACCAATCCAACACTGGTGGCATTGTTCAACTTGTAAAACTACTGATGACGTTTGGTTTGTCTGTTGAATTCGTTGCTTTTCTCTTATTGTCGATAAAGTGGGTACCTGTATATGGATGGAAGCACGGGCTCTTTAATAGTCTATTTCATACCATTTCGTCCTTTAATAATGCAGGGTTTTCTACATGGTCCAATAACTTAATGGATTATGCCACGGATCCAATTGTAAATATAGTTATTAGCTTTCTATTCATAGTCGGAGGTCTTGGATTTACAGTAATTTCTGATTTATTCAAAAGTCGAAATTGGAATTCGTTTATGCTACACACCAAAATGATGATTGTGGGGACGCTTGTGTTAAACATAGTGTCCACTCTCCTGATTTTTACATTAGAATATAACAACCCACAAACAATTGGAGGGTTAAGTGAAACAGGAAAATGGATTGCCTCTTTCTTTCAGGCTGTTAGTCCTAGAACAGCAGGGTTTAATACAGTCAATACTGGTAGTATGGAAGATGCTTCCCTTGTCTATACGATGGTACTCATGTTTATTGGAGCAGGAAGTGCTTCAACCGGGAGTGGAATTAAATTGACAACGGCAATGGTTGTGTTACTTGCGACGATTACCTTTCTCCGCTCCAAATCAGAACCAGTCTTGTATGGAAGAAGAATTCAAACAGATATCATCATTCGATCTTTAGCCATTATTATGATGAGTATTTTCGTACTGTTTATTTTTATTTTCCTTCTTACCATTACCGAAAGTGCTCCATTTCTCGCTATTGCTTTTGAGGCTATTTCTGCCTTTGGAACTGTCGGATTGTCAACAGGTATCACGTTTGATTTAAGCACATTAGGAAAAGTGTTTATTATGATTCTTATGTTCATTGGGCGCATCGGCCCGATAACGTTTGCATTTATGTTGGCTAAACCACGAGATACACATGTTCGCTATCCATCCGACCAAGTATTTACGGGCTAAAATAAGGCTACTCCATCTCGAGTAGCCTTATTTCCTATTATTTCAAATCTGGATCAGGACGATGTTTCATGTTTAACAAATCTAAAGGTGTATCATGTACCCAAAGTGGTGCTGGGTTTAAGACTGGTTTTCCACCATATGGTTGTGGATGTTCCACATAATTAAATACACCACAGCCATCTGGTGCTGGACCATGTGCCCATCTCCCTTTCGCACTATCATTACCTGCAGAATAATTAAACAATGTGTAAGCCACTTCTTCTTTCTGTAATTCACGTGGGAAGGTAGCTGGAACAACCACACCTTGTTTTTCTTCTAATTCATGAATTGCTGCAATCCACTGATTTTGATGCATCGTATCTCTTGCAATGAGCCAGGAAAGCATATCTTTGACGCCACGATCATTTGTTTCTTCATATAACCGAACTGCCTGTAGTCTTCCTTGGGACTCTGCATTTAAGTTAGCACGAAAATCTGCAAGCAAGTTACCACTGGCAATAATATAGTCTGCTGTCCATCTATTCCCAACGCTATCTGACGGCATTGCACCTAAACCAGATACAATTGCATGCTGTGGATTTGTTCCCCCTAAGATAGCAGCAACAACAGGATTATCAACTGCTTCATCAAGGTCTACCTCTGGAGCATTATCTAATAATCTTGCAATCATCGTAGCAAGCATCTCCACGTGTGCAAGTTCTTCCGTACCTGTATCCATCAAAAGATCTACATATTTTCCTTCACCACGAGCACCCCAACCTTGAAATAAGTACTGCATAGCAACAGAAATTTCACCAAATTGTCCTCCAAGAATCTCTTGAAGTTTTTTAGCAAAGACCGGATCTGGTCTTTCTGGAACTGCTCTATATTGTAGCTCCTTTACATGATAAAACATTACCTTCTCCTCCCTTTTCTACCTAAGTCTTTTTGACCCACAATATTGATGTATTCAAAGGATTAGATTTTGGTTCGTAAATTGCTCAATTCCTAAGTATTTTTAAATAAAATAAAAGCCATCTCATCAGAGATAGCTTCTAGTAGGTTATTATATATGTATAGGTTGGTTGGACTGTATGGCCTCTTTAAGTTTCTTTTGCATATAGCCAATTCCTGCACAATCTTGTAATGGATATTGGATTGAATGGTTTGGAAAGCAACTTCTCACAATAGGATTGTATTTTTTACCTGTTAATAAAACAATGGAATTGTACTGAGCTAACCCTTTCTGTTCCACTTGGTCCTGAAGCTGCTGAATACTAATAATGTCCTTCTTTTCCTTATGATTAAAAGATAGGTCATACGGGCCTTCTACCCAATCATCAGGATATAAGAATCCATGCTTAGCAGACAGAACAACCCAATCTAGATGGAAATGCTCCGCATATGTCTCACAGAGACGATGGAAAGTACCAACATAGGCTTCTTTCGCAACAGTCGGTCCCACATCTCCATATTTATCCCAAATTTTTTTATTTCCACACGGTATAATGCATAGCTTTGTAGATTTCATTATGACATACTTCCTTATAGAATAATTCTCATCGTATCATGAATACTGAAAGATTTCGATTTCTACACATCGTACACCCCATATGGACAATTGTAAACGCATAATCAAAACCACTCTTTTGTACGGAGTGGTTTTTGGTATTATTTTAGATTGTAATCAAGAAAATAGGCACAAATTTTACCTTGTAAGCAAACCTTTATACGCAAATAGTGTAAGCGCTTACTAGTTATCTGATTTATCACAACTATCTGAAAATTTTCACTAAACCTGTTGACCTTCACAAAAAATGGTTGTATGATTGTCGTCAACCAAAATATTTATTTATCAATATAGCAGAAATAACTGAGTTACAGTATATGTGTTTTTCGTAGGGATGCGTTAGTCCATTGTAAGATAATCTAACAGATTTTTTTACATTCTGTATCCAGATCGTTAGTTTTCTCTATTGATAAAAGATTGAAAATTCCGACAGAGAGGAGTGGTTGAGCATGGATAAACAATGGATATTTTTAGGTGATACCTTCGTGAAAAAAGAAGACGCAGTTGTCTCGGTATATGATCATGGTTTCTTATACGGGGATGGAGTATTTGAAGGAATCCGAGTTTACAGCGGTAACATCTTTAAGCTCCACGAACACCTAAAGCGTTTATACGAGTCAGCTCAATCCATTATGTTGAACGTCCCATACACCGAGGAGGAGATGGAGCGAATTATCGTGGATACTATTCGAAGAAATCAACTAGAAAACGCATATATTCGTGTCGTCGTATCTCGTGGGCCTGGAAATTTAGGACTTGATCCAAGACATTGCTCTCAACCGCGTGTCATCGTTATCGCGGAAGCACTCGCTCTTTATCCGAAAGAATTATATGAAAAAGGACTAAGAATCGCTTCAGTTGCTAGCAGAAGAAATCGACCTGATGTTTTAAGTCCACAAGTAAAGTCCTTAAATTATTTAAACAATATTTTAGTGAAATTAGAAGCAAACCAAGCTGGAGTAGATGAAGCCTTGATGCTAAATGATCAAGGATATGTTACAGAGGGTTCTGCTGATAATATTTTCATTATTAAAAACGAAACCATTTATACCCCTCCGGTTTATCTCGGAGCGCTGGAAGGGATTACGCGTAATGCCATTATTGATCTAGCTCGCGAGAAAAATTATGAAGTAAAAGAGGCTCCATTTACTCGACACGATGTATATGTAGCAGATGAAGTGTTTTTAACTGGTACTGCTGTAGAAGTAATCGCCGTTATTGAAGTAGATGGACGTCCAATAAAGGATGGAAAACCTGGATCAATTACAAATAACCTTTTAAAAGAGTTTAGAAGAGTAGTAACAACGGATGGCGTTGATTGTTATCCATCCGAAAATCAGAATAAAGCTGTAGTTAGTTAAGGAGGTCTTACACCGTGCGTAGCGACATGATAAAGAAAGGGATTGATCGAGCTCCCCACCGCAGTTTATTACATGCCACTGGGGTAAAGACGAGCGATCTAGGGAAGCCATTTATCGGAGTGTGTAACTCCTATGTGGATATTATTCCTGGGCACCGACACTTAAACAAATTCGCAGAAGTAGTAAAGGATGCTATTCGCGAAGCTGGTGGAATACCATTTGAATTTAACACAATTGGCGTTGATGACGGAATTGCAATGGGTCATATCGGGATGAGATACTCCCTCCCAAGTCGCGAAATCATTGCAGACAGTGCAGAAACAGTTATTAATGCGCACTGGTTTGATGGGGTCTTTTTCATCCCTAACTGTGACAAGATTACTCCAGGGATGCTTATGGCTTCTGCAAGAACCAACGTACCTTCTGTTTTCGTATCCGGTGGTCCGATGGAAGCGGGAATGTCCCCTACCGGACAGCCACTATCCCTCGTTTCTATGTTCGAAGGGGTTGGTGCGGTTCACTCAGGTAACATGTCAGAAGCAGAGTTGACGGAACTAGAAACTCTCGCCTGCCCTACATGTGGATCTTGCTCGGGGATGTTTACCGCAAACTCGATGAACTCCCTTATGGAAATGCTAGGAATGACAGTTCCAGGTAATGGTACGATTCTAGCAACTTCAGATGAACGTCATGAACTAATCTATCAAGCTGCCAAACATTTAATCCATTTGGTAGAAAAAGATATAAAACCTAGAGATATCATTACAAAGGATACCATTGATGACGCATTTGCTTTAGATATGGCCATGGGCGGATCTACGAACACGGTATTGCACACGTTAGCCATAGCCCATGAAGCAGGGGTTGAATATGACTTAAAACGAGTCAATGAAATTGCCGAAAAAGTTCCTTATTTATCAAAGATAAGTCCTGCTTCCGATTACTCCATGCATGACGTGCATTTGGCAGGTGGAGTAAGTGCCATTATTAAAGAGCTATGTAAAATTGACGGTCTACTTCATAAAGATCGTATCACTGTCACAGGAAAGTCCCTATACGAAAATGTGAAAGACGCAAAAATCTTAAATGACAATGTAATTCGCACATTAGATAACCCATACAGTTCTGTTGGAGGTTTATCTATTCTTCATGGAAATCTAGCTCCAGATGGTAGTGTCATCAAGGTTGGTGCGGTTGACCCCACCATCCAAACATTTAAAGGGGAAGCGATTGTTTTCGAATCACAAGAAGAAGCACAAGCAGGTATTGATGATGGCACCGTCAAGGCTGGTCATGTAGTGGTCATTCGTTATGAAGGTCCTAAAGGTGGACCAGGAATGCCAGAAATGCTTGCCCCTACTTCCTCCATCGCTGGGAGAGGACTTGGAAAAGAAGTTGCATTAATTACCGATGGAAGATTTTCAGGTGCAACACGCGGCATTTCGATTGGGCATATTTCTCCAGAAGCGGCAGAAGGTGGACCAATCGCGTACGTACAAAATGGAGATCAAATCGTGATTGACCTCCCAGCCAGATCCATCGAGCTTTTAGTGGATGAGAAGACTCTTGAGCAAAGACGGGCTACATGGAAGAAACCAGAACCGAAAATCAAATCTGGTTATCTTGCAAAATATTCAAAGCTTGTTACTTCTGCTAATACAGGAGGAGTAATGAAAATATAAACGGTTTGGGAGCTTTAAAAAAAGAGCCATATGAACAAAGCGAAGACGGGAACAAAGGAATAAGATCCTGTATTCACAGAGAGCCGGGGTTGCTGGAAGCCCGGAAATACACCTTATTCTGACATCGTCCCTGAGTGTTGAGCCGAACGGAGTGTTCCAATTAGGCCCAACCAGGTGTCCATTTCTATGCACCTGTTATCAAAAGGAGCTAACTTAGCTCCATAAGGCAGTTTTCCGCAAGGATACTGTGAACAAAGGGTGGTACCGTGAAAAGCAAAGACCTTTTCTCCCCGATTTTTCTGTCATTGCGCAGGTATATTGGGTGGAAGGGTCTTTTTTTAGGTCTTCCCCGATTAAACAGGATAAAAATGATGAAATAAAACATACAAACTTACCAATTAGGAGGGATTAAAAGTGAAAGTTGAAATGAAACCGGGCATTCATACCGGTGTGTCACCGAAAAACGGTGCAGATTTGCTTGTAGAGGCATTGGTGAATGAAGGAGTCGAGATTGTTTTTGGTTATCCTGGTGGAGCAGTATTACCAATATATGATGCTATATACCGAGCAAACAATGCCTTTACACACATTTTAGGACGACATGAACAAGGAACCATACACGCAGCAGAAGGCTATGCTAGAGTCTCTGGTAAACCAGGGGTCGTCTTTGCTACTTCTGGCCCAGGGGCAACGAACCTTATTACTGGAATCGCAGATGCCATGATGGACTCTCTCCCTCTCGTTGTCTTTACAGGGCAAGTTGCTACAGGAGTTATCGGAACAGATGCATTTCAAGAAGCAGATGTAATGGGAATCACTACCCCAATCACGAAGCATAACTACCAAGTTCAATCCATTAGTGATCTACCAAGAATCGTTCGGGAAGCATTCCATATAGCAACTACAGGAAGACCAGGGCCTGTAGTCGTTGATATTCCTAAAGATATCTCTGCAAAAGTATCGGAGGAACTTGAATTTGATACCACGTTTGATTTACCCGGTTATCAACCAACTTTGAAGCCAAATCCGTTACAAATTAAAAAACTAGCGGACTCTCTAGCAAGATCGAAGAAACCACTACTATTAGCAGGAGCTGGTGTACTACACGGTAAAGCTTCCGATTTTTTACTAGAGTTCGTTGAAAAATTCGAATTACCAGTAACCACTACCCTTCTCGGGCTAGGAAGTTTTCCAGGCTCACACGAAAACCATTTAGGTATGGCTGGTATGCATGGAACATTCACTTCTAACATGGCCCTTTATGAATGTGATTTGCTAATTAATATTGGAGCAAGATTTGATGATCGGTTAACCGGTAATTTACAGCATTTCGCACCAAACGCAACCGTGGCTCATATTGATATTGATCCTGCAGAAATTGGAAAGAACGTTACGACACACATACCAATTGTTGCAGATTCCAAAGAGGCATTGAAACAACTATTAAATCTGGCTTCTGAGCGTCCTAACCATAGAGATTGGTGGGAATCTTTACACCGTTATCAAAGTGAATACCCGTTGTGGTATAACAACCCCGAAGAAAAAATGATAGCGCAGTGGGTGTTAGAAACCGTTCATACCGTAACAGAGGGGAAAGCAATTGTCACAACCGACGTAGGACAGCACCAAATGTGGGCTGCCCAATATTACACACTGGAGAAGCCAAATCGTTGGGTAACATCAGGAGGACTTGGAACAATGGGCTTCGGCTTCCCTTCTGCTATTGGTGCACAACTTGCCATGCCTAACGACTTAGTAATAGCTGTTGTCGGTGATGGGGGTTTTCAAATGACCTTACAAGAATTATCCATCCTCCAGGAACGAAATTTGCCTGTAAAAGTGATTATCGTCAATAATCAAGCTTTAGGTATGGTTCGTCAATGGCAAGAAAAGTTTCATGGTGAGCGTTATTCCGAGTCAATTTTTTCGATTCAACCCGATTTTGTAAAGCTCGCAGAAAGTTATTCCATTCGGGGTGTAAAAATCGAAAGACAGATAGACTTTGAAAAACAACTGCCCGAATTAATCACCTATGATGGACCTGTTGTTATAGACTGTCGTGTTCTTCAACAAGAAAATGTCTATCCAATGATTGCTCCAGGAAAAGGATTACATGAAATGATTGGGGTGAAACCATGAAACGAATCATAACAGCGACGGTACAAAACCGAAGTGGTGTTTTAAATCGAGTTACTGGTTTACTTCAACGAAGACAATTCAACATTGAAAGTATTTCTGTAGGTCAGACTGAAACACCAGGCATCTCCAAAATGACCTTTGTCGTGGACGTGGAAGATAACCAAAAACTTGAGCAATTGACCAAACAATTAAATAAGCAAATTGATGTGTTAAAGGTTTCAGATATTACAGATAAAGCGATCGTAGCTCGGGAGCTTGCACTCATTAAAGTAGTTAGCAGTAGCCAGCTCCGTAATGAAATCCAAGGTATCATTGAACCTTTCCGAGCATCCATTATTGATGTCAGCAAGGATAGCTTATCCGTTCAAGTCACCGGTAAACCGGAAAAAATTGAAGCATTAATTGAACTTCTCCGACCTTATGGGATTAAAGAGTTGGCCCGAACTGGCTTAACCGCTTTTCTACGTGGTCAACAACCACAAGTAACGGAGTTCACACCATATTCTCTATTAAAATAACAATTTGAAAGGATGGAATGAAAAATGACAAAAGTACTTTATAACAACAATATCAATGAAGAGGTATTACAATCGAAAAGGGTTGCAATTATCGGTTACGGATCTCAAGGCCATGCACACGCCTTAAACCTAAAGGAAAGCGGGTTTGATGTAGTTGTAGGATTAAGAAAAGGAAAGTCATGGGATAAAGCAGTCGAAGATGGTGTAGAAGTGAAAACAGTTGCGGAAGCTACGGCTGAAGCAGATGTTGTAATGGTACTGCTACCTGATGAATACCAACCCAAAATTTATGAAGAGAGTATCAAGCCAAACTTAAAACCAGGTAATGCTTTAGCCTTTGCCCATGGTTTCAATATTCACTTTAGTCAAATCGTACCACCTGAAGATGTTGACGTATTTCTTGTAGCTCCGAAGGGTCCAGGACACTTGGTAAGAAGAACGTATCAAGAGGGCGCTGGTGTTCCAGCATTATATGGGATCTATCAGGATGCAACTGGTACTGCCACAGAGGTCGCATTAGCCTACGCCAAAGGGATTGGTGCTGGACGCGCTGGAATCCTGCAAACATCTTTCCAAGAGGAAACAGAAACAGATTTATTCGGTGAGCAAGCTGTACTTTGCGGCGGGGTTACTAGTCTAGTAAAAGCTGGGTTTGAAACCTTAACAGAAGCTGGATATCAACCTGAAGTTGCCTACTTTGAATGTTTACACGAGCTAAAACTAATTGTTGACCTTATGTATGAAGGTGGATTAGCCGGAATGCGCTATTCCATTTCAGATACCGCTCAATGGGGCGATTTCGTTTCCGGTCCTAGAGTCGTAAATGAAGATACAAAAGCTAGAATGAAAGAAGTACTTACCGATATTCAAACAGGAGCATTTGCTAAAGGATGGATTTTAGAAAACCAAGCTAATCGTCCTCAGTTTAATGCAATTAACGCAAAAGAAAATGAACATTTAATTGAAAAAGTTGGCCAAGAGCTTCGTGAGTTAATGCCGTTTGTAAAGAAACCAGTAAACTCTAAGAAGAAAGAAGTGGTCACAAGTGACTCGAATTAATATTTTTGATACGACGCTAAGAGATGGGGAACAATCTCCCGGAGTTAATCTTAATCAGTTAGAAAAAATCGAGATTGCTAAACAGCTCGAACGCTTTGGAGTAGATATTATGGAGGCGGGCTTCCCCGCTTCCTCCAAAGGAGACTTTGAAGCAGTTCGAAAAATTGCGCAATCCATTAAAAACTCTTCTGTTACAGGGCTTGCCCGTGCCATAAAATCGGATATTGACATAGCATGGGATGCATTAAAAGATGCTGAAGAACCGAGATTGCATGTATTTATTGCCACCTCCCCTATTCATATGACGTATAAGTTGAAAAAGACGCCAGATGAAGTAATTAAGACAGCTGTCGAAACCGTTAAATATGCACGGCAACGCTTCCCAAAGGTTCAATGGTCTGCAGAAGACGCTTCTCGTTCGGATTATGACTTTCTAGTGCGAATTATTGAAGAAGTGATTGATGCCGGTGCTTCTGTTGTAAACCTACCCGATACAGTTGGATACACAACTCCTGAAGAGTATGGAAAATTGTTCCGTTATGTGAAAGAAAACGTACGTAACATTGATCAAGCTTCTTTATCCGCTCACTGTCACGATGATTTAGGGATGGCAGTAGCAAATTCACTTGCCGCTGCGGAAAATGGGGCTACTCAGATTGAAGGGACCATTAATGGAATTGGAGAACGTGCTGGAAACGCCGCATTGGAGGAGTTTGCAGTTGCTCTTAACATTCGCCACGATAAATACCCTTTTCACACAAATCTAGTTTTAAAAGAAATTAAGCGTACGAGTGACCTTGTTAGTAGATTCACCGGAATGATGGTTCCGGCTAATAAGGCAGTAGTGGGCCGAAACGCATTTGCTCATGAATCTGGAATCCACCAAGATGGTGTTCTAAAAAATGCTTCAACCTATGAAATCATTACACCAGAGCTAGTTGGTATAACCTCAAACAATTTGGTGCTTGGGAAACACTCGGGCCGTCATGCTTTTAAAGATAAAATTAAGAGCCTTGGCTATGAACTTACGGAAGAGAAGCTTCAAGATGCCTTTCAAGCCTTTAAGCTATTAACCGATCATAAAAAAGAAGTCACAGATGATGACTTGTTCACGATATTAACGGATATTCAAACTGATGTAAAAAATGTTAAAAAATATAAACTAGAAGCATTCCAAGTTCAATATGGATCTTCTAACCTCCCTACCGCTACCGTAGCTCTCCATACACCTGAAGAAACTAGGGTAGAGACAGCAGGAACTGGAAATGGATCGGTTGAAGCTCTATATAACACCATCGAATCGCTTGTTAAAGAAGAAATACACCTAACGGATTACAACTTAAATTCGGTTGGAAAAGGACGAGATGCACTTGCAGAAGTTCACGTCAAAATGACGGTAAATGACGTATCTGTTAGCGGACGTGGTTCAGCTCAGGACGTCTTAGAAGCATCTGCTCAAGCCTTTCTAAACGCGATTAATCGCTATTTTTACAACATACAAACTACAACTAAAGAAGCTGCACCATTATAGAAAGAGGTGAATACCGTGCACAAAAAAATTGTGTTATTGCCAGGTGATGGGATTGGTTCAGAAGTTATTCATTCAGCAAAAGATGTACTAAATGCTATTGCGAAAGAGTTTAATCATTCTTTTGAATTCGAAACACATTTGATCGGTGGAGCTGCCGTCGACACAGTTGGAACTCCCCTTCCTGACACTACAGTGAAAGCATGTCAAGAAGCAGATGCTATTTTATTAGGTGCAGTCGGTGGTCCAAAATGGGATCAGTTCCCATCAGATCTTCGCCCCGAGAAAGGATTACTTGGAATTCGTAAAGCCTTAGACTTATTTGCTAACTTGAGACCAATTAAAGGATTTCCTACTCTTCTTCATGCATCACCTTTGAAGGAAGAGGTAGTTACAGGAAGTGATTTACTCATCGTACGCGAGCTTACTGGTGGTCTTTACTTTGGTACACCTAGTGAACGTCGGGATAACAATCAATCCGTAGTAGATACACTCTCTTATACCCGTAAAGAGATAGAAAGAATCATAGAAAAAGCCTTTCAAAGCGCTCAACTTCGACGAGGACATTTAACTTCGGTCGATAAAGCGAATGTATTAGAATCTAGTAAACTATGGCGAGAAATAGTGGAAGAAACGAAAGCTAATTACCCAGATGTTAAAGTGGAACATCTTCTAGTAGATGCAGCAGCCATGAAGCTAATCACCAATCCTACCTCCTTTGATGTCCTTGTAACGGAAAATATGTTTGGAGATATTTTAAGCGATGAAGCCTCTGTCTTAACAGGGTCGTTAGGCATGCTCCCTTCTGCCAGTATTAGAGAAGATGGGGTTGGGCTTTACGAACCCGTTCACGGCTCAGCACCTGACATTGCAGGTCAAGGAATTGCCAATCCTTTAGCTATGGTTTTATCAAGCGCCCTTATGCTACGTCATTCATTCGGATTGAATAAAGAAGCTAATCGGATCGAAGAAGCAGTTGAGCATGTGTTAGAAAGAGGCTATCATACGCGTGATTTACACATTTTAAATGGAATGGTTGTTGGTACGAGTGAAATGACAAAGCTTGTTGTTGAATTTATTCACTCGCTTTCTGAATCTGAAATCACACCGTAAGAGGATAATTGGTAAAGGAGTGAGACTATGAACAAACCAAAAACGGTAATAGAAAAAATATGGGAAAAACATGTTGTCCATCGTGAAGAAGGAAAGCCAGACCTTTTATATATCGACCTTCATTTGGTGCACGAAGTGACGTCACCGCAAGCATTTGAAGGATTACGTATGAACGGGAGAAAAGTAAGACGCCCGGATCGAACATTTGCAACCATGGATCATAATGTTCCAACCATCCACCGAAATGTGATAAACGACGCCATTTCCAAGAAACAAATGGATACGTTACAAGAAAATTGTGAGGAATTTGGTGTAACACTTGCTGATATTCACCATCCCGATCAAGGAATTGTACACGTAATAGGACCTGAATTGGGGCTAACTCAACCCGGGAAAACGATCGTATGCGGAGATAGTCATACGTCCACTCACGGAGCATTCGGCGCCCTCGCATTTGGGATAGGTACAAGTGAGGTAGAGCATGTACTAGCCACACAAACATTGTGGCAGGCTCCTCCGAAAACCTTGAACGTAAAAGTCAATGGACAACTGGGTACCGGAGTTACTGCCAAGGATTTAATACTAGCAATTATCGCGAAGTTTGGAGTGAAGTTTGGTACTGGTTATGTTGTTGAATATACCGGAGAAGCTATTCGCTCTCTTCCAATGGAAGGTAGAATGACAATTTGTAATATGTCCATTGAAGCTGGTGCTAGAGCTGGGTTAATTAGCCCAGACCAGACAACAGTAGATTTTCTAAAAGGGCGTAGACATGTACCAAAAGGAGAAGCGTTTGATCTTGCTGCAGCTGAGTGGTTAGCTCTTGCTACAGATGATGGGGCATCTTATGATGCAACCGTAGAGATTGACGCAGAAAAGGTGGAACCACAAGTAACTTGGGGAACCAATCCTAGTATGTGCGTGCCGATAAGTGCAAATGTACCGGATCCAGCTCAAGCTCCAAACGAAAATAGCCGAAATGACATGATTCGAGCTCTAAACTATATGGGACTAGAACCAAACCAACCAATGGAATCTATTAAGATACAGCACGTATTTATCGGTTCCTGTACCAATTCAAGAGTTGCAGACCTTCGAAAAGCTGCGGAAATCTTAAAAGGTAAAAAGATATACCCTGGGATAAAAGCAATCGTTGTGCCAGGGTCATTCACAGTGAAAATGCAAGCTGAGCAAGAAGGATTAGATGTTATTTTTAAAGAAGCTGGTTTTGAATGGCGAGATTCCGGATGTAGTGCATGCCTTGGTATGAATGAAGATGTTATTCCTCCTGGAGAACGTTGTGCTTCCACTTCGAACCGTAATTTTGAAGGAAGACAAGGAAACCGAGCTCGAACTCATCTAGTTAGTCCAGAGATGGCTGCAGCTGCAGCTATTGAAGGACACTTTGTTGACGTTCGAAAATTAAATCAATATATCAACGCCTAGGAAGGAGAATTCTATTGGAACCTATTCGTAAGCATAACGGACTTGTGTACCCGATAAATCGAGCTAACATTGACACAGACCAAATTATTCCGAAACAATTTTTAAAACGAATTGAGCGACAAGGGTTTGGACAATTTTTATTTTTCAACTGGCGTTTCCATGATGATGGAACACTAAGAGAGGATTTTTCCATGAATCAACCTGAATATCGAGATGCCTCCATCCTCGTTGCAGGTGAAAACTTCGGTTGTGGATCCTCCCGTGAACATGCTCCATGGGCCTTACAAGATTACGGCTTTAAAGTCATTATTGCTCCAAGTTTTGCTGATATCTTCTATAACAACTGTATGAAAAACGGGATTTTAGCAATCCAATTAGATGAGGATACCGTACAAACACTTATTCATAACGCAGAGTCAACCTCTTATGAATTAACAGTAGACTTAGAACAGCAAATCATCGTGGATACAGAAGGTACAACGGTACAGTTTGATATTCCTTCTTATCACAAGCAAATGTTATTGAACGGTTGGGATGAAATCGCTGTGACCTTGACCCATGAATCGAAAATTGAAGCGTACGAATTGCAACATGACTAGAAAAAAGCTCTTTGGCTAACCAAAGAGCTTTTTTCTATAGGAATGGCAAGAGGGGTTGCATGATCCGGTCTAGTTGAAAACGATATTTGATCTTCCTATCCTTAATCGTGTTTTTCACTATGTGTCGTTTCTAAATGATAAGTATTAGACTTTGTGTGATGATGAATTGGACAATACCAAACAACCGTTTCCATCACATGATGCACCTCACAGTCCCTTTTACTGCGAATGAAATTATGTAAAACTGAAAATTGGTGAGAGTGAGAGAAAAGTTTTTCTTTATTCACACTCATTTTTTGCCACATATGTGGAGTTGCCGGCTCTCCAATTGTTGCAGCTCGAGCTATATTCTTCGCTTCTTTGTCCTCATGAGAAATCGCTGGGACTGCGTTTACATTACTTATTTGGATACTGAAACACAATATTACAATCAACCAAAACCTTGTTTTCAAACTTCCACCCTCCTATTGTAGTCTTTTTTATTTTTCTGCTTTGAGAATTTTTTATACATATTATTTTGAAACCTTCCAAATCTGTCATTCGTCTATATAGTAGAGGAAGCTTTTGTGAGCTATGTTGACCTCCCCCCATAACATAGATATAAGCACCTCTATTCGAAGACAAACAAGAACCCCGCTTTAATGCGAGGCTCTTGTTATGGTCTTTTTTTTGTGCTTTTTCTCTCTTATTTACAATTTATCGCCTTCCACTCTGTTGTTAATTTTCTAAATTTTCAAAAATATAACTTGAAATGTTAGTAAAGTTACCATTATAATAAAAAATGATAATAATCTATTCATTTTTACATTAATAACTAACATTTTGTGTTAAGTTCTATGCCATTTATATAGAACAAAAATTTTAAGGGGGAATTTTTTTGAAAAAAAAGAAGCTGTTTGCACCGAACTTTCTATTAGGTCTATTCATAATCTTCGGTTTATTGCTTGTAGGGTGTCAATCTGAGGATACAGGATCTGATCCATCAGAAACGCCAGAGGAAGGTTCTTCTGAAGGAGAAAAAGCATCCGGAGCAGAATCCGGTTCAACGCTAGCCACTGTCAAAGAAAGAGGAAAAATAATCCTCGGAGGAAACGATCAGTTACCGGGATTCGGCTATGTGAACGAAGATGGTGATTATGAAGGCTTTGATATCGATTTCGGAAAAGCTATTGCTGCGGCAGTATTTGATGATCCCAATGCTTTAGAAGTAAGGCCTCTTTCAGCCGATGAACGTTTTACAGCGCTTCAAACTGGGGAGGTTGATGTGTTAATTCGTAACACAACATGGACGACTAGTCGTGACACAGATTTAGGAACAAACTTTGCCCCGACTACGTTTTATGATGGGCAAGGCATTATGGTTCGAAAAGAAAGTGGGATTGAAACTGTAAAGGATTTAGCTGGTGCTCGAATTGGTGTAGAAACTGGTACAACAACTGAGTTAAACCTTGCAGATCAATTTAGAAAACTTGGAATTGAATATGAACAAGTTGTTTTTGATGATAGTGATGCTCTTGTAGCTGCTTACGAGGAAGGTAGTGTGGATGCTTGGACTACAGATAAATCTGGGCTTGTTTCACGTCAAGCTACTTTATCTGATCCAGACGCTCACATCATCTTAGATGAAACACTTTCCAAAGAACCACTTGGCCCTGCAGTCAGACATGGGGATGATCAATGGTTTGATATCGTGAAATGGGTTACCTATGCGACGATGGAAGCCGAAGAATTAGGTATCACTTCGGAAAATGTGGATGACTTTTTAGAAAGTGAAAATCCAGTTGTTCGTCGATTACTTGGTCAAGAAGGCGATTTAGGATCGATGCTTGGACTTTCAAACGATTTTGCTTACCGTGTTATCAAGCATGTTGGAAACTATGAAGAGATCTATAATCGTCATCTCGGTCCTGATACACCATTTAAATTAGAAAGAGGGGCAAATAGTCTTTGGACAGAAGGTGGTCTACTCTACTCTACTCCATTCCGTTAATGTGTTCTAAAAGATAAATAAAAAGGGCCTGCTACACCTGTTTAGTTCAGGACGGGTCCTTTCCTTTTTATAACCTTATATCCTTACTATTTAGAGAGGTGAGAAGTTTGCCAAAACGTCCAGCATCCGATGTCTCTACACCTTTTTGGAGAGATAATCGGGTTATTCCTATTATTTTTCAGATTCTATTCGTAATCGTAGTTGTATCGGTCATTGGTTATTTTATAAATAATGCTCTCATCGCCCTCGATCAACTTGGCATTCCGCTTGGATTTGAATTTTTAACCAATACAGCTTCGTTTAATATCGGGGAATCATTAATCGAGTATCAAGCTACAGACACTTATTTACGCGCTGTTTTAGTAGGCTTATTGAATACTGTTAGAGTTTCTTTAATTGGAATTATTTTCGCAACCATTATAGGGTTTATTGTCGGGATTGCACGTCTCTCAAGCAACTGGCTCGTACAAAAGCTAGCTAGTATTTACATCGAGATTTTCCGAAACACCCCACTACTCGTTCAAATTTTCATCTGGTACTTTGCTGTTTTCTTAGCTCTTCCTCAGGTAAAAGAAGCCATACATCTTGGTCCCTTCCACATCAGCAATCGAGGAATAACCATGCCTTGGTTCGTAGCCAATGATGCTAGTAGGTCATGGTTGATTACCATTCTCATAGCAATCGTACTTTCCATCGTTTTATGGAAAGTAGTATTAAAGTCTCAAGTCATGAGTGGAAAAAGAAAGTTTCCATCGTTATGGGCAATTGGTGGCTTGCTTGTTCCAATTCTATTACTATTCCTTGTCACACATCAAGGTCCAGCAAATCTTGAATATCCTGCTATGGGTAATTTTGGTTATACAGGTGGATACAATTTATCTGCTAATTTTTTGGCGATTTTCTTAGGACTTACCATTTATACAGCGACCTACATCGCAGAAATCGTTCGTGGGGGAATCTTATCTGTGTCTAAAGGCCAGTTAGAAGCATCCAATGCATTGGGATTAAAACAATCCACAACCATGAGATTAGTTGTATTACCTCAAGCCATTCGAATCATTATCCCTCCCCTCACCAGTCAGTACTTAAATTTAACGAAAAACTCTAGCTTGGCAATTGCTGCAGGCTTCCCAGATCTCGTTGCAGTAGCAGAAACGATCAACAATCAGACCGGAAGAGCCATTCAGTCCGTTGTCATTATGATTATCGTATATTTAGTGCTTAGCATTCTAACTTCCATCTTTATGAACATTTTTAATAAGAAAACTCAGATTGTAGAGAGGTGAATTACATGCATTCTAAAATAGAAACCAATACGGAGATTACAACCAGTGAACCGCCTAAATCTACGATCGGTGTTTTGGGATGGATGAAACAAAATCTTTTTAATAACTGGTACAATTCTATCTTAACCGTTTTATCCGTATTGGTACTTTATTATGTTTTAAATGGGACTTTGACTTGGGTTTTCACAGATGCACAATGGTCCATCATATCGGATAACTTTCGATTATTTATGGTTGGACAATTTCCAGTCGAGCATATGTGGCGGATATGGATTGGATTAGTATTTCTATCCTTCCAATTTGGGTTATCTGCAGGGATATGGAAAGGAACAAACTTACACCTTTCTGCAGTACTAATTGCTATTTATTTGATTCACATACTAGTAGACTTCACATCTAGTCATGCCAAAATGTGGTTAGGCATCAATATAGTAATGGTCCTCGTAGGTTTCCTTATTGGTCCAATGCTCCCAAAGAAAAAAAGCATCGCAGTTACTGGTTGGGCAATTGCGTTCCCACTAACTATTTTTCTAGTAGGTGGATTCGGGGTACTCCCTTCCGTTGCCACGAACCTTTGGGGAGGATTACTACTCACTATATTGATTTCCGTTGTTGCCATTGTTTTTGCATTTCCGATTGGTATCTTGCTTGCACTAGGTCGTTCTAGTAAGCTGCCTATCATTAAGTATTTTTGTATCCTCTTTATTGAAGTAGTACGAGGAATCCCATTAATTACTGTTTTATTTATGGCCCAACTCCTACTCCCGTTATTTTTGCCACCTGGTACGGAGATAAATAACGTACTTCGTGTCATGATTGCTTGTACGTTATTCACTTCCGCTTATATGGCGGAGAATGTAAGAGGTGGATTACAATCAATCCCAAAAGGACAATTTGAAGCTGCAAAAGCGATGGGACTTAATCCTGTCCAAACGATGACGTTCATTATTATGCCACAAGCACTACGAGCTGTTATTCCCGCCATCGTTGGTCAGAGTATATCGATGTTTAAGGATACATCTCTTGTAGCCATTGTAGGTTTAACAGACATTCTCGGAATAGCACAGACTGTAAAATCTAATCCCGATTATTTAGGAAGAATTATGGAGGCTTATTTGTTCGTTGCCGTTACTTATTGGATTATTGCCTACTCGATGTCATATGCGAGCAGGCGTCTTGAAAAAAATCTAGGTGTTGGAGAGCGATGAAGGAGGATATGAAATGGAACAAACAGAAACGAAAGTTCATGTAGAACCTACAAATGAGGACATTATTGTTTGTAGCCAAATTAACAAATGGTTCGGTTCCCATCACGTCTTAAAGGACGTAAATTTAACCGTAAAAAAAGGAGAAGTGTTAGTCATCTTAGGTCCATCTGGCTCTGGAAAATCAACCTTTATTCGAACCATTAATGGACTTGAAAATATTCAAGAGGGGCAAATTACCATTGATGGAATAAGTCTATCCCACGATATCAAAGATATTGAGGCCATTCGAAAGGAAACGGGAATGGTATTTCAACAATTCAACCTCTTTCCTCATATGACCATCTTAAAAAATATTACACTAGCCCCAATCTGGGTAAGAAAAAAACCAAAAGCTGAAGCTGAAAAAAATGCATATGAGTTGTTAGAACGAGTGGGAATTCCTGAACAAGCGAACAAATATCCAGGGCAGTTATCCGGAGGGCAACAACAGCGTGTTGCCATTGCACGCGCACTTGCCATGCAGCCAGAAATTATGCTGTTTGATGAACCAACCTCTGCTTTAGATCCAGAGATGATTAAAGAAGTATTAGATGTTATGAAGGAACTTGCTAGGTCAGGTATGACTATGCTATGTGTAACCCATGAAATGGGGTTTGCGAGAGAAGTCGCCGATAGAATTGTCCTGTTCGATGATGGCGAAATTATTGAAACAGGCACTCCAGAGGAATTATTTGATCATCCGAAGCATGAACGAACGAAGTTATTTTTATCGCAAATTTTGTAGGGGAAAAATCACCGCTTCTAGACAGCAGCGGTGATTCTGTTATTTTGCATCGGTTATTTGACCTTTTATCAGCCTTTTTCTTGTTAATTCGAAATTGCGATTCTTTGCAAATCGATGTAAGATACGCGCCTCTTCTTCTGTAACAACGGAAATGACAGTACCTGACTCAGAGCCCAATCTTCCTACTCTCCCCGCACGATGCGCGTAATGTAAAGCATCTTCTGGAAGCTCCACTTGTACAATGTGGGTCAATCCCTTCACATCTAATCCCCTAGCTGCAACATCTGTAGCTAGTATAAGGGGCAGCTTTCCTGTACGAAAGTCTTTCATCGTTTGCGCGCGTTGCTGTTTTTTTATATCGCGATGTAGAACGCCTACTTCTACTCCGTTAAATTGTAATTTCTCCGCATACATATCAAGCTGGGAAATGTTTCGAAAAAAAGCTAATCCCCTGATATCTAAATGGTGAATTAATTTTTTTAACAGATTTATTTTCTCTCGCTGTTCACAAACAAAATACATATGTTCCACAGATGGCCGCTCTACTTCCCCCTCTTCCACTTTTATCACGTTAGGAGCTTGAACGAATTGACTAGCAGCTTCCAACGTTGCAGTTGGAAGTGTAGCAGAGAAAATAAGTAGTTGACGTGCATCATCTGTGTTACTAATAATTTTCTCAATAGACGGGATGTGTTCAGGTATAAGAAGCTGATCCCCTTCATCTAACACAACTGTACTAATATCCTTCATTTTTAATTTCTTTTGATTGATTAACTCTAGTACACGGCCAGGAGTACCTACTACAATTTGTGGCTTCTTTTTTAGCTTCTCAATTTGCCGTTTAATATTAGCTCCACCTATTAATGCCGTGCTATGTAATTCCGTTCCTTGCACCCACTTTGTGATTTCCTGTTGAATTTGCATGACTAATTCTTGTGATGACGCTAACACGATCGCTTGAGCATTTTTTATACTTGGATCGAGTTTATTTAGTATAGGTAACAAATACGCTAATGTTTTTCCGCTTCCTGTTGGAGATTCTCCAATGACATCTTTGCCTTGTTCTATTAATGGGATCGTCTTATTTTGAATAGCTGTCGGTTCAGAAAAGCCTTCTCTTTCCCAGCCAGTTTGAATAAAAGGTTTCATACGTGTTAAGTCCATAACTATTTCCTCTCTATACTAAGTTCAATACTATCTTGTGAAAGAGTGCTTGATATATACGACTTCCTCTTTTGTAACAGATAGAGACTTTCCAATTTCATAGGGAAAGTCTATTCATTCATTTTACTTGATATTAGTAAAAAAAGAAATTACGGAAGGATAACATAGTTCTAGCCTCAATTGTAAAAGAGTTATCATACCAGAAAAGGAACAAACGATAGACAAAAGGGGAAAGAGTTCATGGGTTGGTTTCGGTCTGTCTTCCCAGATGATGAATGGCAACTTGATGATGTTATTGAACAAGGTCATAAGCTCGTCGTACGATATACTGGATACATGACTTACAAGGGGGTGCATCAACATCCCATCAACCGACCAAAGAGTAAAAGAAACTAGGATGATAATTTTTTTACTTTGAGAACAGGAAAGTAACAGAGCTTTGGTGTGAAGATAGTGACGCCGCCATTCTTTATGAATTAGGTACACTAGAGACAAACATGCATGATGTAAATTAAAAGGCCATCCTTTATGGATTGGCCTTTTAATTATTTGCAAAAAAAGTCCTCAACTCTTCATTGATTTTTTGAAGATTTTCTTCTGAAGGGAAATGTCCCATTTCATATGTACTATTCTGCAGATTAGATATAATTTCTGTTGCGGCTGGCTTCACTATTAAGTCCGGGAAGAAGACATCCTCTGTTCCAGTTATAACTACAGTCGGGGAAGTGTAGTTTACCAGCTCACTCCTTTCAGTTAGCTTCGGCATTTCCTGCTCCAATTTAACATATTTAAATATATCACCAATTATTTGCCTATTTATTTGTTTCATAGTTCCTTTAGACATATGATCGGTCAAATTCTCCAATGCTTTGGATGAGGAAAACCATCTATAACGAAACATTGGGATCAGGATTTTTTTAATCATATCCCTTTTAGATCCTAGTCTAATTCCAGCAGGTGCCACAAGGGCAGCACTTATTATTTTTTCAGGCGTATAAGTTGCCAGACGAAGGATGATCCCTGCGCCATAAGATGGTCCGACAAATCGGGCTTTTTCAATCTGATAATGTTGCAAAAGATCTTCAATCCATAATGCAAAGCTATTATCTACTGCTGATATTCGTTTCTCTTCACTAAAGCCAGGATGTCCCACCGTATCTGGTGCATAAATTCGATAAGTTTGTGCAAGTGTATGAAACCAAGATAATGTGATTGGGTTAACGCAATTTCCACCCTGTAAAACAAAAATAGGTTCACTACTTTTCGGGCCAGCCAATAATACGTGTGTATTTCCGAAGCGAGTAGGTATGTACTCTCTCTCTACCTTAAATGGCAGTAAGTCTAAGTAGTTTTCATAATGAGTTTGAATTCGTTTTCTCCCATAATCAGATTTATATATACTATGGACCATATAAAAAAATGGAGTGAATTGGAATAATTTTTTTAATTTGAAAGAGAAGAGGATTTCCTCTTCTCTTATCTAATTTCTATTCTTTAGTATTCTCCACCGATTGGATAGCTGTTTCCAACGATAACTAACAGAACAAAAATGATTACTAGCAAGATAAACCCATTGTTAAATCCACCTACATAGTGTCCCATTTTCTTCCACCACCTCTCCTCTCGGAATTAGGAACATTAATAACCGTAGCTATAACCTACAATTACAAGAAGCACGAAAAGTACTACTAAAAGAATGAAGCTATCGTTCTCATAAACACCTGCGCTCATTCCATTCACTCCTTTCATACTCTTATCCTATGACACATATCTAGATTGGAAAGGGCATTTGCCCTATTGTTTAGCATTATTATCGTCTATCTTTAGGCAAGGTGACTGCACCAACTATTACCAGTAACACAAATAACACCATGATAATAACAAAAGATGATCTGAATCCCATCGTTTCATTCAAATAACGGTTATCTTTATCCCTATACTGAACATGTCGGTAACCATACGGATCGTACACATAGCGATAGGCTGGCAACCTTCTCAAAGCCAACACCCCCTTGGCAGTAGAGTATGTTATATGAAAGAAATATGTATCCACCTGTGTCCACAAAAAAGCCTGTGAATACAAACATCACAGGCTTTTCAGTCCGTTCAAAAGGTGCTCGCTGAGCTACAGGTCTGGCGTAGTAGAATGGTCAAATACGAAGACTAGCTATAGTAGCCTCCTCCAGTCGGATAGTTATTTCCGACAATGACAAGTAATACGAATAAAACAACTAACAAAATAAAGCTATTGTTGTTTCCAAAAAATCCTCCACTCATCGTTTCACCCCCCTCCTTACTTCTATCTTATGGTGAAAGATAAAATAAGGACGGGCTAACACATGAGAGATAGGAAAAATCCACGATTGTTCTACTTTACAATTAGAACATCACACATATTGGTTCTGGAGCAGCAATTGGCCCCTGTTTTAAACTTAGCTTTCCAGTATGTTTATCACGAGAGAATAAGACTATAGAATCTGTTTCTTGATTGGCAGCGACAAGATATTGTCCTGTTGGATCAAGGTTGAAATCTCTTGGCCATTCCCCTCCTGTCGATACCCATTCCACAAACTCTAGCGTTCCATCCTTCTCATTCACTCGGTACACTACGATACTGTCATGTCCCCTATTCGCAGCATACACAAATTTTCCATCTTCAGATATACGGATTGCACTACATTGATTGTTATCGCTAAATTCTTTTGGAATTGTTGGTACACGTTGAACTTGCACAAATTCTCCATTCTCGGGATTAAACTGTAAAGTTAGAACCTCAGAACTTAGCTCCGTTACGACATATGCTAAATTTTCATTCGGGTGAAACACAAGATGACGTGGTCCACTTCCAGGGTCAAGATCTAAAGCCGTCACTTGCTGTAATGTATCGTTATGTATTTTGTATGTAATTATTTGATCTATTCCGAGATCCACTACAACTATGAAGCGTTGATCTGGTGTAAAATCTGCAAAATGAACATGTGGACCTTCTTGCCGTTCTTTATTAGGTCCTGCCCCCTCATGACGTTTAACATCAACGAAATTAATTTTCTCAGTTTCCTGATCCAGTTTGTATAGCTCAACCGCTCCTTCATGATAATTAGAGACCACTACATAATCATTTGAATTGTCGATACTCACATGACAGCTTGAGATTTCTGAATAGGTCGTGGAGCTAATAGGTAGAAAACCATTATTAGAAGTTCGAAAGACTGCCACCCCACCATAACCGTCTTGCTTCATGACCGATAATAAGTAGGATTTGTCTTTGCTTAAAGTAACATACGTCGGTCTGTCTAATTCTGTTTCAAGTTTTATATTATGAATGTTACCAGCGTTTACATCCAACTCAAATGAATAGATTCCTTCACTTTTTCGTTTTGTATAAGTCCCTATGTATCCTTTTATTTTTTCGCCCATAAATGATTCCTCCACCTTTTTCTTATAGGATACCAGATTTTCACACAAAAAGTGGACGATTCCCTTGATTTTCCCAGTAAATCATTATAAAATGAATTGCGAACAAATGTTCTTGATAGGAGCTGAAAAAATTGAAATATCGTTCCCAATCCCCTGTATTGACATACCCTGACGTTTCGTATTCTTCCATGCTTTGTTTAGAAGATGGACAACAATTAGAAAAGGCTATTGAAGAACTCCGTAATAAGATGTACAAGTATATTTCCAAAGGTGCCAGTAAAAAAGAAATCCTTCAAATATCCCAGCAATTAGATGAAAAATTGAATGAACTTGATGAGTTAAAAAGAAAAGGGAAAGGGAAAGCCTAGTTTTGGCTTCCCTTTATTCCCATTAGAATTGTGTATTTACGTAGTTTTGCTTATTGCTTTTTTCTTCTTGTGCCATTCCTGCGACAAGTGGTGCAAACTCTTGAGCCGTTTTACTAATACTTTTCCCTCTTGACATGCTGTAGTAAGCCGCAGCTCCAATCCCTACTGACGCTAGAATCGGCATCCACATTTTTTTATCCATTCCTTTTCACCACCTTAAACTGGAATCCTCTTTAGTTTTTGAAAAGGAATCAAAATCATGTTAGAGAGTTATTGCCAGTTCTTTCGTTCGCCCTCAAATAGAAATTATGGGAAATCAACCAGTAAAAAAAGCACCCCTTTAGGAGTACTTTTTAGATTATGACCATGCAATTTCCACAGGTAATATGGCTGTTAATTGTTTGTTAGCATCTTCTAATTGTTCTGGAGAAACCCATATCCTCACAACACCAGAGTCTGTTTGACTTCGAATGAGCCGCCCCACACCTTGTCTAAGTCGTAAGAGCATATAAGGAAGATCGACTTCCAAGAAAGAATCCTTAGCATGGTTACGTTTTGCTTGGAAAACTGGATCGTGCGGCGGAAACGGTAGGGAAGCTATAAGTACTTGTTTTAATGATTCCCCAGGAATGTCCAAGCCTTCCCACAAATGATAAGAGCATAATACAGCCGGGATATCTGTTTGGAACTTTCGAACAATATTGCTTATTTCTTCGTCCCCTTCATATAAAATCGGAAATGACCAATTCGTTTTGTCAGCCCACTTTCTAAAGCGATTCATTTCTTCTCCGGAAGAAAATAATATGAGCGTACTCCCGTTCATTTCTACTAAAGATTGTTCCATTTCCTTCCATTTAACATCTTCATTTGAGTACGTATATCCAATAACTTTCATATTCTCATCATAATCAAAAGGGGAACTTACTTGAAAGGAATCATATTGTTCAATTCCAAGACTGTTTGCCATAAAATCAAAGCTACCTGCTTGAGATAAGGTTGCGGAAGAAAATACGAATGGAATGGATTGAGAAAATACTTCTTTTTTCAAAATATCTTCTACAAGCCGCGGCATAATTACAAAAGTAAGATCCGTATCTTCTTCCTCTAACCAAAATATTCCTTGTTCTTCCTTTATTAATACAGACAAACCATAAGAGAAAAATTCGAGATACTCTTCAATAATTCTTATATGATACGGATCGATGGTGAATAATTCTGAGTCAAAAACTAATTGCTCTAGTAACTGATTTACCTTTCCATCTAACTCCTTCACAAAGGAAAGCATTTTAGTACTTCTTGGTACATCCCGCCGGTTTGAACCTTCCACAGACACGGATTCATCTTGTAACCAATCAAACCAGTCGTCATGAATAGCTAAGATGTCTTCTACCAAATAAAGAGATGCTTCTCTTACATCTTGGCTCATGTAGGTTGTTAACACTTTTTGAAGTGTTCCAGCATGAAAACGATAAGTCAGTCCTTTTTGAGCAGAAAACTCTAGCAAGTGCCCCTCATCAAATATGACACAGCTAGCTTCTGGTAAAAGTGGCATTTGCCCTTCACGCTTTCTCGAATCCTTTGTCCATACATGCTCCATATAAAAATCATGCGAACAGATAATTAAATCACTGGAATGTCGATAATATTCGCGGTTTAACGTCTGTCCACTTCGGTGACGCCATTCACAGGTTGAGCATTGTTGGAGAGGGTCCCAAGCAATCGATTCCCATTTCTGATCAGATACCCAAGGATATTCCTTGCGATCGCCATATCGCTCAAAGGCATTCATGGATGTCCCTTGTTCAAAGACAAATTCGGGAATTTGATCGTGAACAGCCAAAATATCCGAATCATCCGTTTGATTTACTAAAGCATCTAGCTTACGATAGCATACATATTGCTCTCTTGCTTTTGCTAAACGAACATCAACGGAAATGCCAAGTGCTTTCTCCAACTTTTCAATGTCTCCACCTTCTTTTACCAGTTGCTCAATTAAGGTTTCATCCGCACAAGAAATAATGGCTGGCTTTCTTTTATATCGTGCGTAGCAAATTGCATAAAGAAGATAGACAAGTGTCTTACCAGTTCCTACACCAGCTTCTGCAAAGATAATGCTTTTTTGTTTAAAAGCCTTCTCTAACTGAAAAGCCATATAAATTTGTTCATCCCTTAATTCAAAACCCTGTTCAGGTAAGATGTCATAAAACACATCCCCGACAAAATCCCCTAAACGATCGAAAAAATTTTCAGTCTTAGATATCGTAAATGGAAGACCGTTAGACATATATGTACGCGCTCCTTTAGTTTTTCTCATCCGTTCTAATTATGTACAGGAAACGGAAAAAGGATGCCTTTCTCCTGGAAAAGGCATCCTACGTTTTGTGGCGAAAAACCGATGACCACATTCATCGTTAAGCGTTTCTCGACTTACACAAAATAGCTCATCGCTCTAATACTATACCACCTATTACAATTCCCGACAATAGGTATCTTTTAACAATGCTAAGAAACACTTACAGCTAATTGTTCATTCTCTTCCAGATTTCCTTTTAAATGCTTTCTAGCCCTGCATAACCTTGATTTAACCGCTGCTTTCGATAGCTTCAAACGTTTCGCTATTTCTTCATCTTTCATTTCTTTCATATATTTTAATTGGAACACAGCTTGTAGTTTTGGACTCAGTGCTTTCATCTCTTCTTTTATCTCATCTTCTGTAAATAACCTGTCTAATTCATTTTCAACATTTCCAAACAAGCTACTTTGGTAAAGCTTCATACACACCACTTCCTCAATAGGAACAGCACTTATTTTTTTCTCTTTACGCAAAAAATCAATAGCAGTTCGAGAGGCAATTGTAGATAACCAACCCGAAATTTTTTCGGTATCACGAATCATATCCATTTTTTTAAACGCTTTAATAAATGTTTCCTGGGCAACATCTTCGGCTAGCGAGGGGTTTTTCAAGATCATACAGGAAACTCGTAACACTTTCTGATAATACGTCTTATATATTTCCTCAAAATTGATGAATGTACGGTCTACTTCCATTTGTAACATGATCCGTTTCCCTCCCTTTTCACAGTTCTCGATACGTAAACTGTAGACACTGTATTAGTATAAGTAATACAGTAAGTATATACTACTTTTTACATTTTGGAAAGTGCAAAATGAATTATTTTAATAATTCGTTGGCATAACAAATCAAAAAAGATTGTTATTTCCAACTTAGTTACCTATACTCTAATTTAGATACAAAACAATTATTAGAAGGAAAAACCGTACAAATTGAATTCGATGGTCCACTTCGTGATTATTATGATCGGCTGCTCGCTTACATTTGGGTGGATAATCAATTATTTAATGAAATGCTATTGCGAGAAGGTCTGGCCCGCTACGCTTATGAATTTGACCCACCTTATCGATATTCCGATAGGTTACTAGATGCAGAACAGGGAGCAAAAGATGAGCAAAAAGCAATATGGAGTATAGATGGCTATGTATCTAAGAACGGATTTCAAACATCTGTATCGCCCTCTAATCAAAAAGAAACTGACAATGATTGGAAGACTTCGAAACACAACAACTAGCACAGCATTTTTTTGAAACATCAAGCGGCCCTAATATAGACACACACCAATTAGACGGTAATGACCAAGATGGAATTGTTTGTGAAAATTTACCATAATTTTACCATATTAATTCAAGGTTGCCTATATGCAAAAACATGGGGCTGTCTCAAAAGGCCTCTTTGAAATGAAAAAGCCACGGAGATATTCATTTTTCTCCGTGGCTTTTTCGGTGTGAGCTTATTTCCGCTATGAAACAGGCGGTTCCACTCTGCCTGTTTCAGGAAGTTGTGGGCCATCGCGACCAGTCCAAACTCTATCCTTACTTTATCGATCCCACGAAGAGAAAATCGCCGGAACGACCGATTGCCCTTGATATGACCGAACACACTTTCCACCTCCACTTTTCGTCTGGCGTAGATACGTGCTCCTTTGTCACACCAAAGGTTTTCCCTTGCTTCCTTCTTCAGTTGTTCAAATGCCGGGTTATAGTAAACGCGCCGGTTTCCTTTTGCTTTCGTGCACTTTTCTTTTAATGGGCATCCACTACACTCTTCGCATTCATAGACCTTGAATGTTCGCGTATAGCCGTACCGATCGGTACGGTGCGAGTGGAATTGAAAAAGAACTTTTCGTCCATTCGGACAAATGTAATAATCCCCATCCTCCTTGTACTCCCAGTTCATAACCTGACTTGGGTCTTTCTTGAACGAACGGGACTGCTCTTTTCGCATCGTGTTGTAGGGAATGAGTGTTTCAAACCCTTCCTTCTTTGCGTATTTATAATTGACTTCTCCACCATACCCTCCATCAGCGACAATTGTATTAGGGAACGGAAGCTCTCTGGCCTGTAGTTTTTGAATGTGTGGTTCAAAACAACGGGTGTCCGTTGGACGCTGATGGATCGAGTAGCCGAGGATGAATTGATTTTCTGTTCCTGCCTGCACATTATAACCAGGTTTCAGTTGTCCATTCTTCATATGATCTTCTTTCATTCGCATAAAGGTGGCATCCGTGTCTGTCTTGGAATAACTGTTCCGGTCACCGAAGGTGGCCAGCTGGGTTTCATACTTTTTTAAACGAGGTAGGTAGTCCTGGCTCAACGTTTTATAGATACGTCGTTTAGCACGGAATACTTCCTTTTTTTCTTTCTTCTTCTTTCCTTATCATTTTCTTCTTCGACGGCTTTTTCCGCCTGTTCTACCTGGGTTTCTACCTGCTCGACAACTTTTTCGAGTTGCTCCGAAGTTACTCGCTTGGCAGGAGACCCTTCATCCGGAAGTATTTTTTCATCCATCTCAATGGCATCTTCAATATCCGCGAATGTTTGATCCAATTTTTCCTGTAGTTTTTCTTCGTAACGTTGGACAGATTTTTTCCACACAAACGTGTATTTATTGGCATTCGCCTCGATTTTGGTTCCATCAAGGAAGTAGTTGTCCATGGATATGTACTCTTGATCGATTAGAAGCTTAATCAACTCCGTGAATAAAGGTTCAATAATTGCCTTCATACGTTCTGAGCGGAACCGGTTGATGGTTCGGAAATCTGGTGTCTGTTGGCCGGCCAGCCACATCATCGGGAGATGTTCCCGAAGGGCTTTGGCGATTTCACGGCAGGAGTAGATTTTTTGCGTGTAGGCGTATAAGATAACTTTTGTCATCATTTTGGGATGATAGGAGCTCCGGCCACCCCCTTGGTATTGGGAAAAGAAGATATCATCATTCACCTGTTCCACCATGGCATGAATGACGCGGACCACATGGTCCTCTGGAATTAAATCACTGAAGTCCATTGGTAGAACCAACTGACCCATGTTATAATCAATGAAAGTAGCCGAAGAGTTACTCATAAAAAATCGCCTCACTTTTCGTTTTTTGTTGGTTTGGTCGCTTACATTATAACGAATGAGGCGATTTTTTTGTATGTAAAAGAGAAGATTTTTGCATTGTTGATTGCCAATTTGGGAAGGGAATCGTTTCCCAATGCCACTTTTCCGGCACCAACAGTAATAAAAGAAAAGGGCTGTCCCAATTAGTCTATACAGACTTATGGGACAGCCCCATGTTTTTATTATTTTTTATATCGATATTCGACAGTACTATACACTTGCGCTACCGCTTTAGGATTCAGGTATTTAGCCATACTATTTACCGCGGTTGTCACTTCACTGAATCCAGTCGCAATAATCATGGACTTATTCTCATATTGAATACCATCACCAGCAGCATAAATTCCAGGAACAGATGTCGCCATATTCTGATCAACTACTAGTCGACCTTTCTCTGCTTGAAGATTCCATTCTGAGAATGGTGCTGAAACCATTTTAACTCCTTGATAAACAAGTAATTCATCGACTGAATAAGAACTTTCTTCCTTGTCTGAAAGGATTTGAAGCTCATGTAAAGAACTCCCATCACCTTTTAACTCTTCTATCGAAACATTATAACGTACCTCTATATTAGTAGCTTGATGCAATTTCTCAAGGTCTACATCTGCTGCATACTGAAATTCTGTTCCTTTACAAAAAAGGAACACGTGTTTTGCTGTTTTCGCCAATGTTAATGCCCAATCTACTCCAGCTCTTTGATTAGAAAGGACGGCAACCTGCTTATCTCGGAACCTGTCCGGATTTCCCATCATATAGTGAATAGTTGTCCCTGCATATTTCTCCGCATCCTTATGTTCCAAAGGTATTGGATCATAAATTCCAAAACCAGTCGTAAGAAGAATTGTTTTGGAAAAATGAACATCTCCACCCCGGGTAGTAAGCTCAAACACATCATTATCGACTTTATGAATCGATTCTACATATTGTTCGAGAAGTATTTCCGGTTGATTAAGGTTGGCTTGCTCTATTAACTGCTGGACGAGGTCAGCACCAGTTATAGCTGGTATACCACCGATATCATATATATTTTTTTCAGGATAAAATTGAGCGACCTTTCCTCCGAGAAATGAAGATCCCTCTAAAACTTTGGTTGATAAGCCCCTCATCCCACAATAAAAGGCAGCAAACAATCCTATCGTTCCTCCACCAATAATGGTGACATCTAGCACATTTTGATTTTGTGACATAAAACATCCTCCTAGGAGTTAAAAACCCGTTATGAAGTAAGTATTAATTGATAATAATTCTCATTATAATGGATACAGATAGGAAATCAACAATTTATACAATTACTGAGAAGGGATTGACAAGTAAATAAACGCCATTATAATGTAACTAATAACATTAGTCTTAAAACTAATGAGGTTAGTTTATGAAAGTGACCACTATTGATAACATTCATCAAATTACTTTTTTTCCATCCCTCTTCCCAGTCAATTGTTATTTAGTAGAGGAAGAAAACGGACTTACTTTAATTGATGCCGCATTACCTAAAAAAGCAGATGCTATTTTGAGCGTGGCTGAGGAAATAGGTAAACCAATTACACATATACTTTTAACACATGGACATAGCGACCATATCGGATCATTAGATGAGTTAGTGTTAAAAATCTCCGATGTAAAGCTTGCCATTTCTACCCGAGATGCAAGATTATTAGCAGGAGATAAAAGCCTAGATCCCGAGGAAGGAACATCCCCAATTAAAGGAGGAATTCCAAAACATATTCAAACAAAACCAGATATCCTTCTTGAAGAAGGCCATACGATCGGTTCACTTAAGGCAATCGCAACACCCGGCCATACCCCCGGATCTATGTCCTTTCTGGATCAACGAACTCATTCCATAATTGCTGGCGATGCTTTTCAAACAAGGGCTTCTATCGCTGTAGCCGGCACAATCGTTCCTTTATTTCCATTTCCAGGGTTTGCTACATGGAATAAAGAAAAAGCACTTGATAGTGCCAAAAAGATTGCAGCCCTCTCTCCTACGTTATTAGCAGTAGGTCATGGAAAGCTGATACAAAATCCTGGTCCACAAATCCAACATGCAATTGATCATATGGAAACGAAGGGTTGAACAATATGGCACCTAAACATAGAATCACTCTTAAAGATATTCTAAACATTAGTATCGATATAGCGGACAAGAACGGATTATCAGATATAACATTAGCAAACGTATCAAAAAGACTAGGGATTCGTTCTCCCTCACTTTATAATCATATAAATGGACTTTCGGGACTAAAAATCGAACTTGCATACCAAGGGACGAAAGGGTTATATGATGAAATGGCCGGAGCTGCAATCGGTAAGACAGGTAAGGACGCAATCTATTCTATCTCCTATGCGTATATAGGATTTGCACGAAACAACCCCGGTTTGTATGAAGCCATTTCACTAGCCGTAAAAGTGGATAGTGCAAAGGTTCAAGACCAAGCAGATAAAATCTTAAAGCTAATGATTACTCTATTAAAAACGTTTCCTTTACCAGAGGAACTTCTCATTCATCATGTTAGAATGTTGAGAGCTTTTCTACATGGATTTGTTACCATTGAAAGAGACGGTGGTTTCGGGATTCCGCTTGATATAAATGAATCCTTACAAATCGGGTTAGATACTATCATCACCGGTATGCTGGGGAATGAAAAAATATAGAAAATTACAATCTGACAGGACGAACCTGCTCTTTCGTAATATAAGGTTAGCCAGAATGCTAAATATTTCTGGTTGACTTTATATTACGAACGAAGCAGATTAGTGAAAGTAGTAAGTTATAGTGGTTTTATTAATTTGTTAAAAGGGTGAGGTCAATGAGTGGGATAACGTTTGATAGTGATATTCTCTATTCACAATTAGCAGTATTTCAGTATGGATTAGAACCCCCCTTTAATTACTGGAATGACACTCGTGTTAACCAAGGACTTGCATAGAGAGAAGGTTCTGTATCTTTTGGAACTATTTCTGATGATGAAGTATGCAAAATACCGTGAGAGTTAGAGATAAGAAAGAAGTGGATACCGATGCTATTAGGGCAATCACTGTCCCTTTTTATATCAGCAACAAAGGAATTGAAGTTGGTTCTATTATGGAAACAAAAGTGATTGCTATTGAAGAAGGAATGTATGGTTACTTTTTACCGTGGATTGGGTCATTACTCATTTTGCTTTCATTGAGAATGATAATCCTATGGCGAAAGTTATCAAGGCAGATGAAGAACTAAATCCACCATCAGTGATGAATGCTCAACCATCAATATAAGGAAGTCGTCTTCAACAAAAATAGCGTTGATCCTAGAAAGGATTAACGCTATTTTTGTTGAACTTATCTAACTATAGAAGCAGTTATGTTTAATAAGAACGTGGTAAAATAACCTTCAAATGAGGTGGTCATTTTGGTTAGTTCGATGCAAACAAGACGCTAAATAAAATTAGAAGATCGTTGTTGTGGTAAAATTTTAGTCCTGTCCATCTATCCTCTCTTTTTCACATAAAATACCTATCTCATTTTTTGTCTCTGGCAAGGTCTTTTCTGTTGGGAGCAAGTGGTGGTTGTTCTAACCATTTATTTTTGGTCATTAAATTGAACCATTCTTTTGTAACCATTAGGTTTTTTAATATTATTTTTTCATAGGTTGTTACGAGGTCTACCCGCATGGCAGATGCAAGACCAGCACCATGATATGATTGGGCAGATTGTAATAAGAATCCAATATGATACAACATTAACTTATCTGAAAAAGGGGAATCTGTGGAATTTGTAACCTCTGATTCCCAAGACATTGGAACAGGCAAATTATCACCTTTTAGTATTTTACTCAGTGATTGAATTTGCTGATCAGAAGTGTTCTGTGTACTCTCTAAAAATTTTCTAACCTCTTTTGATTGTGTTACTTGACTAAATCCAATGGAAAGTGATTTCTCCATTATCTTCTTTTTTAAATTAAGTGATAGCGCAATAATTTCTAGTGATGCTAAAGGACGCTTGTCTCCAAAAAAACCATCTATAAATTGCTGTCCTGAAACAAATTCAGAATTCTCATTAGGGTAAAAGTAGGGGTCTCTTTGAAAATGCCCTTTTTCGAGTAGTAATTCAGTGGTTCGATGATACATACTCATCCCGTCATTACTACATGAATCATAAAAGCGCCTCAAGTCCTTCCTGACAGAAGAACCAAGCGATGTTGAGTGCCCCAGTAAACCATGTAGTGTCATAATATGCAGATAGTGCAAACAAAAGATATCAGAGAATAACCTCTTGGACCCTTTGTTAAGGTCTGATTCAGAAAAGCCAACTGGTACTGGGAATCCTTCGTTTTCTATAAAGTATGTTATTTGATCTTTTTGTTTTTCAAATATCTTTATTGCGTCTTCAAATAGCAGTTTTATCTTTTCATCTTCTATTATGGATAGCATATATCTATTTATAGTATCAACGGCTGTTCCATTTACATATTGTCCCCACAATGTTCCTATTTCAGACGATGTGAGTTTTAATTCCTCTTTATCCATTAAATCACCTCAACCAAATGTTTCCCAATTACTATCTTTTTATTAAGCATTTCTGTTTTACTACGGTTAGTTTGTGAAATATATCACTTGAACTAACGGGGGCGTTTCTTTAACAGGAAAGGCATTGTTCTGATTAGAATCACCACTTGGTACCTTACCTTCTTTTGAAAATTTTATGATTATTTTTTGTATAATAAAGACAGCATTACCAACTACATATGTTGGTTTCCCAACATATGTAGCACCGATGGTATCACTTACCATCGCTGTGGAACCATTTGCGAAAATAATCCACCTGACAATCCAACACAGACGTTACTGATGGATTATTCGTTAAGGAACCTTGTTACTAAAACAAATACTATTAGTGTTTGGCATTTGTTAAAATATTGAACAGCATATTTGTACTGCGCAGCAAATGACATTGCTTTATTAGTTGTTCTTCTTCAAAATAGCTACCCTATGGTTTAAGTACACTTATTCATAATCCTGAAAACAATATATTCTTCTAATTTTTGACCTTTACTTCATACGAACAATTGCTGTAATAGTGCTTCGTTCATATTCTATCAATAATATAGCTATCCTCTTGTTAACCGTGGTAGGTTCTGAAGTCGTGTCGTAAAGCTGATCCCCTTATTCACTATTAGTTCGCTTTTGTTAAGTGAAATTTTAAATGAGCAAATCAAAAAGATTTTGATTTGCTCATTGTTCATTTATTTAATTGCTCTTCTAACCCATTCAGCTACAGTGACTGTACGCTTCGCATAATTCTTAACAGCTGCTTAAACATTCTCAATCATCTTACCATCTTGACCAATTGCTACACTTACTCCGTATGGATTACCACCTGATGTAAATTGAACTGGATCCATGTAACCTAATGATACGGTAATTGCTCCCCATTGATTCATAGATGTGTCAAGTGATAGAATTGTTGCTTTTGACCGCCATGTAAGTTTTGTACAGAAGTCATTGCACTGACAACTTTATTTACAAGTTTACCATTAAACCATAAACCACCAGTTGTATCTAAGAATTCTTTCATTTGGGCGGGCGTCGGCACGCTAAAAATATTCGCATCTTCCCCTGTTGACAAACTATTAGCTGGTTTAGCCATTCATGAAGCACAATAATCAGCGGTTCATAACAGAGAATGAAAATGGTTATAAACCGCCAATACTTAAGCTTCTCTCCACTGTTCCATATATATCACATTACCGACTGCTTCTCCAAGGAATTCTCTAGTTAGTACTTTCCTTGCTTCAGTTTGCCCTTTTTCTATAACCATAGGGATTGACTTTGGTGCAAACCTGCCGACATTCACTAAATCGATATCCATTATCACATCTGCATGTCGCTTCAGTAGTTGGTCTGTGTTTAAGGAACTAGCAATATCCATATACCTATTCATATAAGAAATGAGGCTAGTGGGACTTTGGTTTTGATAATTGGAGCTTAATACTCTTATAGCGGTTACGTGTTTTGCTCCCATTTCTTTTACAATATCCGCCGGGTTATTGTTTAAAATATAACCATCCACCAATAGTTTTTTACCGATTTGAACTGGCGAAAACACACCTGGAATAGCGATGGAAGCACGTAATGCTTTGGCTACTTCCCCTTCTCTAATGATAGTAAGTTGCCTTGAAATTAAGTCTACACAAACAACGGCAAGAGGAATGTCTAGATCAGAAAAATATTTACCATCGGTTAATTGTAATAATGTATTATAAATCCGATCTCCTTTTAACCAGCCTTTCTTATTAAAGCCAAAATCCAAGTGTTTTCGTATTGATAGACTATCAAGAGCATTTACCATCTTATCTGGATGTAATCCACATGCAAACAATCCCCCGATCACTGCTCCAGCACTTGTTCCTGCAACATGAGTGATTGAAATATCATGATTGAGTAATTCCTTCAAAGCTCCAATATGGGCGACTCCTCTCAAACAGCCTCCCCCTAATGCTACTCCTGTCACACGCACGATTCATTTCCTCCTTCCTTTACGAATGTTTTTCCCGCTTTTCTCTTCTTTCTAATTACCATATTTAAACCAATGATTACTATTGCTATTGAAACCGTTACATAAAGATAAATGCTATTACTTTGGTAAAATGTTCTAAAAGCTTCGTAGCTTCCATTAAAATAATTACCTAGCAAAATCATTACAAATGACCAAGGATAAATTCCAACAAATGTTAAGAGTAAATATGGTGTTAACCTCATTTTACTCATTCCAGCAACATACGAAATATAGTTCCCTAACCCAAACGGCCGGGAAATGGCTACACTCCATGCACCGTACCTGACGAATAGGTTTTTTGCTTTTTGTAAGCCTTTTTGTGGACCTTTTTTAAGTAGTCCATCAATTTTACCGCCAAGAAAATAAGGAATTAGACTTGCAAGACAATACATTAAACTCATCGCGGCAGCAACTAAAGCCGTATTCCAATAGCTAAATGGCAGTATATACCCGTAGGCGAGCACAACCGCTATTCCTGGAAAAGGGAGGGATGAACCTTCTAAAAACATTGCTGCAAATAATCCAATAAGACCAATGTCCTTTAACCATTGTAAAATAACTTCGATCAACTAAACCGCCTCCCATTTTTTGATTTATCTATTACATGGTTTGTTGTACTTTTACGTAACTAGGATCTAATACAGAATTGATGAAATGAAAGATTTCCTCTGGTTCTCTAAAGTCTTGCGCATTGGAAAAACGCTCTAACGACTGTTGGTTTTCCTCCATCTTAGCCTCATTTCTTAGTACATTCTTAATCTGTTTGGCTACATCCAATCCCTCTTCTATCGTGAACACTAGCCCCTGTTCTTTTAGTTGCTTTAAATTAATTATCTCCTGCCCAGGGAGTGCGGAATGGACAAAGATTGGGACTTTCTTTTTGATTGCCTCACTGATTGTGACACCACCGGGCTTTGTGATTATTGCGTCTGCTACATCATACAATTCATTCATTTTTCTTCGGGAATTTATATATGGAAGAGGATGGATGTTACCTTCATTTCGACGAAAAATCTCCTTGTAAAGCTGTTTGTTATTTCCACATAATACATATAGCTGCACGCCCTTTACTCTGTTAAAATTATCGATAATCTCTCTAATTTTGCCAAGACCTGCGCTTCCACCAGAAAGTAAAATAGTTAACTCTCTGTCAGCTTTTTTCATGAGGGATGTACTGTAGAAACTTTCGTCAATAGGAATACCTGTAACAAGAATGTTTTTGCCTCCGATACCATATTTTTTAATTAAATGAAACTTCAAACTGATGTCAGGTACAAAATGATAGTCCACACACTCTCTCCCCCAAACATCATTAATGAAAAAGTCAGTGTACACATTCACCAATGGAATGGAACAAGCACCGGACTTTTTCAATTTACTTACTAAATAGGATGGGAAAGCATGAGTACATATAATTAAATCAGGCTTTTCTTCAGCGATAATCTTTTCCATCTCTTTAAGAAATAAAAGCTCATAATGCTTATAAGAACGCTCCGCCTTCGATTTATAAGCAAGCTTTCTATACACCCAAGCATATGACTTCGGATTTTTCTGGATCCAACCTAAATAGGTTTTCGTAACTAGAGACTCAATGACTGAATTCCAGCTACTCATCACATCTATCTTCTTACATACAATTACATCCGATCTTTTATTCATATATTCTGTAACTGCATTTGCTACTTGATGGTGTCCTGATGGCAAACTATCTAATAAAGGAAAAAACAAAATTTTTTTCAATGAAAAGCACCTCACTTTAGTTTTATATTTTTAAACTTCCTGGGAAATTAAAGACCAAGTTGCAAAATTCCTCGTTCAAACTAGTTCCTTATCTGGTTATGTTTATGATCGAACATCCAGAGGATGTTGGATGACAGAAAACATCGTCCAATCATCTTCTTGTGTCACATAATGTTAAAAATTAAATGACCAGACTTTGTCTGACTTTTGATAGATAATTTGTTTGTGATATTGTCTAGTGTTAGTGCAATTTCAGGTGAAATGACAAGTCATCAAATTGATACATGGTTGTTGAAAACGAATTCCGTTAGTTCGATGAGCTGCCAAGCAAAAAAGAATAGGACATCCCTTTATGTCCTATTCTTTTGTTTTTACAAACGTACCAATCAGTCATTTTTAGATTTATGTTTAGGTAGGTAGATTATGGCCTTAAATAAATCTCCGTCAATGTGGATATTAAATTTGCCTTTTTGAATTTCAATTAGGTTTTTCGCAATCGAAAGGCCTAACCCACTGCCTTGACTGGTTCTGGATTCATCACCTCTTTTAAAGCGCTCCATTAATTCGTCTGCAGAGATATTTTAACTCATAGGCCGAGATGTTTTTAAAGCTGAGTCGTAATTCGTTATTTAAATCTTCAATATCTATATAAACTCTAGACCCTTCGAGAGCATATTTAAAGATATTCGATAATACATTCTCTATGGATCTCCACAATAATTTCCCATCGGCTGTAACATACACCTTATCATGTGGATGACTCAGCTTCATATCTAAACCCATTGCTTCAATTTTGTCATTCACTTCTCCAAGCCCCTGGGTAATTAAAGACACGATATCAATTTTCTTTAAATCAACTGGAATATTTCCGCTTGATGCCTTTGATGCTTCAAATAAATCATCTGTTAACAGTTTGAGTCTTTGTGCTTTCTGATCAAGTACTTCGATATATTCGCCTGCTTTCGTTTGGTCCTTTTCATTTTTCAGTAGATCTACATAATTGATAATGGAAGTTAAAGGATTCCGAATATCATGTGAGACATTCGTAATAAGCTCTGTTTTTAACCGCTCACTCTTTAATTCACTATCCACTGCTTTTTTCAACCCATCGGTAATGCTGTTAACATTAGAAGAAAGTCTTGCAAAATCTCCCTTTCCTTCGACTTCAATGCGATGATGAAGATTTCCACTCTTAATAATCTCGATACCTTTCTGAATGGTCTGAAAACTCTTCACCTTTTTATAGGCAAACCACGCTGCTACACCAATTGTAATCGGGAACATGAAAAACGTTAGAGCAACCAAGATTGGGTAGCCAATTACAATTAATACGGTCTTTACGCCAACGCTCCCACTTTTATATACATCTCCAGTGAATTTCACTAATTTGGAAATCAATGTATAAATCAATGCATGCTTGATAAGTGTCCTATTTTTCACATGCTTCACGAGTAACATAATCAGTAGTAATCCCAAAGAAGAAATAGGTATCGTAGTGATTATGAACATGTTAACCATATTTTCAAACACATCATCCACAAAAACAGCCCAAAGCGAAAACAGAAAAATATTGATTAAGATATTGATGTCATTATATAGTTTTTCTACCGGACGGAAGTGTAACTCTTGGTCGTTAAATGACTTTCTACCTGATACGAGCACGAGATAAATAAAAGAAAGAATAAATCCTGCCAAATATCCTAATAATTTATATAAGTTTGTTGTAGCAATCGCTTTTCCTTCTTGCCACTCTTCCGTTTTTTGAGTTAAAAGTTGTTCTGTAAACGCTACAAAAACAACGGTGTTTTCGAGGTCTAGTCCATCTAATTGTTCTGTTATCCTATATAAATATTTATTTTCTTCCGTTTCTTCTGGATACAGCTCTCGTTTGTATTCCTCAAATATCATATAAGCAGGGTAGGTTTCAAACTGTTCTTTTTTGGTCTTTGAACTGTTTGTAAAAACATTGGTACCATCACTGGCATAAAACAATGGCTCATATTCTTCAAGATTTTGCTCGAGCAGATGAAACTCTTTTAAATCATCGTTGATCATCTGTTCCTTAGCTTGAGTGAGTTCGTCTGCATATTCTTCTTTAAAATTTTCGAAGTTCTTTTCTTCACTCAACTCAGGATTATAACTTCTGGAATTTTGATATTCTGAGTAATAAACTTCTTCTTCTACCCTTTTCCATTCATCCTGACGAATAGTTTTGCCACTTAAAATATATTCCTCACTTTTATACTCCCCTAATAGTCTTGTGAGGTCACTAATCAGATTCTCAAATTCATGTACATAGGCCCTGCTCTCTAAGTAATGATCTTTGGTTACGCTACTAAACTCTCCATCATTTACAATCTCTACCTCAACAAATGCTCGAACCATTCCCGTAAAACACAAGATTGCAATTATAAAAACAACGGTTTTCGTTATGATGGAATGGCTATAGTTTTTCCACTTTATATCCAACTCCCCACACCACCTTCAAATATTTTGGTTCTTTCGGATTTATTTCGATTTTCTCCCTAATTTTTCTAATATGAACGGTAACGGTATTTTCCGGGTTAAAGGATGGTTCGTTCCATACCTTTTCATAAATCTCCTCGATTGTGAATACTTTTCCGGCGTTTGCAGTCAGAAGCCTTACTATCTTATATTGAACCGGTGTAAGATGGACCTCCTCGCCATCGACGGTGACCGTTCTACTTTCATCATCGATTATCAGTCCCCCAGTCTGATAAACATTGCTCCTCGTTTCAAGGCTTCCTAATGTTGTATATCTTCTCAGCTGGGATTTAACCCTCGCGATTAACTCCAACGGGTTAAAAGGCTTGATAACATAGTCATCTGCGCCTATGTTTAGGCCTAATACTTTGTCATGATCCTCCGATTTGGCAGAAAGCATGATTAAAGGAATATTATTTTCTTTCCTAATTTCCATGGTCGCTCTTATCCCATCCATCTTCGGCATCATAATGTCCATGATAATAAGATGGATATCATGATCTTTGATTACCTCAATCGCTTCTAGGCCATTGAAAGTTTTGAATACTGTATAGCCTTCATTCTCTAAATAAATCCCTATCGCATCTACTATGTCTTTGTCATCATCACAAACTAAAATATTCAAACAGTTCACTCCTACATATAGTGTCAATCAATTCTCTCACTCCTTTAGTATTGCTATAAGGAAATGGTATCAATTAAATCTTAATAAACAATGAATGAAATTCTTAAGATTTTCTTAGTGTTTTGGGTCGCAGTGCCAAGTCACGTAAGAGAATGCGTCTTAAACTTTTAATTTACAATCTCTATGTTTTTACATGAAAAGAAGAAAAATCTGACCAACCAAAAGTAAAACCTAAAATTTGTTCTCTCCTACGCTACAATGGTTATCGGCAACGCATCTAATAGTGCCCCCTCAAAAAATGGCACTATTTCCAACTTCTGGAGTTTACTTTCCAGCGAATAAATCGCCGTTCCATAAATCGCCAGAAAAAAGACCGTCATCATAATCGTAATGAAAAATATCCGTTTCGATATCATTTCCCTAAAGGTTAATTTACTGATTGTCCACATAAGTGTTCTCCTTTTTCTGGTTCACCCAATGCAAAAAAACATCCTCTAAATGAGGTGTGATCGGTTTAACTTCGTAGATTGCAATCTGGTTTGAAGAAAAGAAATGAATAAATCTAGGAATATCGAATTCATGCTGAAGCTGGATCACCCACCTCGTACGTGCTTTTTCCTCTTTTACTATTTGATAATGTGTGACAAACGAAGGAAACGACACTCCTATATGCTTATCTATTACAACTTCAACTTTTGCTTCAGTCACTTGCCAAGAACCCTGTACAACATTCCCTTTGAAAATCCACTAATCCGTCCATTTTCTCTTCCAGTCATTCCTACTAACTCTGCTACTTCTTCAATCAGTTCTTGATCATCAGGTATTTTTACCACCTCAACCTAGTAAGAGGAATGAATTAAAAAAGGATTTAAATTTCTTTTATTTTTTTCACTTTAATATCAACAAATACCTGATATTTTGAAAAAATTTGTAGTTTTGACTGCTTTTGTCAACAACGGTTTAAAATTCCCTGATTTCAACGGAAACAAATTCCCTAGTTTCCCCGAATACTAGCTGGCTGAATGCCAGCTTTTTTCTTTTCTTTTAAACGATAGGATTCACCTTTAATATTGAAAGTGGTGGAATGATGGATCAGTCGATCCAGTATAGCTGTAGCTAATATCTCATCACCAAATATTTTCCCCCATTCTACGTAGGATTTGTTCGATGTGATGATCATTGCTCCATACTCGTATCTTCTTGATATGATTTGAAAAAGGGTATGGGCACTCAGTTCATCAAAGGCGAAGTACCCGATTTCATCCATAATGAATAATTCAGGACGACTATATCGTTTAATAATCCGTTGGATTAAACCCTGTTTTTCTGCTTTCTGACATTCAGCGATAAAGTCATTCGCAGTAATGAATAATGCTTGGTGTCCTTGAGTTAAAGCCTCAAAGGCCATGGAAATGGCTAGGTGAGTTTTCCCCACGCCTGGTGGACCTAAAAGAAGTATATTCTCCCCATTATGAATGTATCTTCCTGATAAAACCTCTTTGACTCTACGCTCATCTATACTTGGTTGAAAGCTAAAATCAAAATCATGAATACTTTTGATGTATGGTAGCTTCGCTTTCTTGATACGTTTCTCTAACGCCAGTTTCTCTTTTTGTTCAATTTCTTGGGACAAAACCGTGATTAAGAAGTCCGAATATGGTACATTATTTTTAGATGCGTCTTCTAGTAGACCATCAATTTGGTCGGCGGTATAATGCCAGCCGATTTGTTGTAAATGTTCAACTAAAAGGTCTGTGTTCATTATTGATCACCTCCTTCTAGTTGCTCATAAATTTGAAGGGGACGTTGCTCCACTTCAATATCAGGGGACTGTAAATGGCTGTGGGTCGGCAAACCAACAGTAGTCGTTTGCAGTCCTTTATAATGTTCAAGATTTATATGGTCTCGAGCTTTCCCCGTCATTAACGGATGTTTGGCGATACATTCATAGGAGTCATAGACTTCCAAGTGGTGATCCAGGGTTTCTTTAATCTTTAACTCTTGACCAACGTACCGAAAGGGTACGGAATAACGTTTTCCTTGATAAGAGATAAAACAATCCTTACTAACTGTTCGAATTTCCCAATGGTTAATAGGAAAAAGTGGTTTACTGTTAGAAGCATTCAGGTATTTTTGTTCATGTTGGAAACGGGTGATAGGAGATTCCATGGTTGTTTGATGAATCTTTCGGTTCGCTATCTGATCCAGCCATTCTCTCATACCTTCATTTAATGCCCTTAATGTTCGTTTATGCTTACGCTGCAGGAAGTTCTTCTTCACGTACCCAACTACATTTTCCACCTTGCCTTTCGTTTGTGGACGATAAGGTTTACATGCTTTTGGTGCTATTCCATAATAAGCTAAAAACTCTTCAAACTTCCGGTTAAACCGTATTTCAACTGGACTATGTTTAACGACGGCTGTTTTCATATTGTCGTAGAGAATTTGCTCAGGCACACCGTTAAAATAGGCAAATGCATTCATGTGACACTTCATCAAAGTTTCTAGGTCCATGCTATCCGTGAACTCTACGTACTTCATCCTCGAGTAACTTAATACCATCGTGAAAGCATAAATTTCTTTCAACTCTTGATCAACTTCAAACTTTCCTACATGTCCCCAGTCCATTTGAGCTTGTTTCCCAGGAGTGGTCTCATATCTTATGGTCGCTTGCTTTTTAGGGCGAGAACGATAAGGGCGTACAAAATCCCGAAGGATTGTCATTTTCCCTTCATAGCCCATAGCCTCGATCTCTTCTAAAAGTACCGTGCAATTCGTAGTTCCTTCTTTAATACGTTTCTTCAAATAATCTTTGAATGGATCCAATTTACTGCCTTTCTTATAACTCTTTTTCTGCTTTGGTAATTCGTCAGAATTTATGTACTTTCGAATAGTTTTTGGATCAAAGCCGGTTTCTTCAGAGATAGCAGTAATTGACCATCCTTTTTGATGTAATTCTCTAATCATAAAAAACTCCCCAATCTTGATCATCATCTCTACACTCCAAATCTTTATCTAGTATAGAAATGATTATCTGTTATTATTGGGGAATTTGAAACCGTCGTTATCAGGGATTTTATCACCGTTGATTACAGCTTTTATTTGAGAGAAATAATAAAAAAAGAGAAGCATCTAGTCTATTGCTCCTCTAAAGATTTATTCATAGATTTTATATTTAATTTATCTTTTACCTACCTGCTATATAATTCTACTTAGAACAAACATATCACTCTTCCACTATCCGTGTCTCTTTCGTATATAGGTTAGCCAGAATTCTAAAAATGTTCTGGTAGACCTTTTTAATTGGATTTATTATATCAGTAGCAAGGTAGTAGTACGTAACTCCCTTTATATTAAGTGCATTCCTTCACAACCTCCTGTTAAACTCCATACTCCAACTATAATAGGAGTTATCCGGGTTTTTCTCATAACGGAGATAGGCATTAAATTTAGTGCCCTTTTTACTTGTCAATCCTTTTACATAAGCAACTCTATTGTTTAATAAAGCTTGAACCATCGTTTTCGTTGGACGCTTTTTTAACGCGGCTAAAAATTTATCGTTTTTCCAAATGACAAAAGTGCAACCCTTTTTCCAGTTACTACAACCATAGCCCTTCTGTCCTTCTATGATCGAACCTCCACAAGCTGGACACTTCCCAAGTATTTCTTTGCTTACGGATGAGGATTTAACCTCGCTAATGGTAACCGTTTGATCCTCTTTTATCTTTCCAACTGCTTCTCTTGTAAAGGAAAAGATTATGTGTAAGAGCTCATCCTTCGTCCCTTTTCCTTCTTCAATGTCAGAAAGGGCTTTCTCTAAGCGTCCTGTATATTCCAAATCAAATAATTCGTTAACTGGAAATGATTCTACAAGTTTTCTTCCTTTATCCGTACATTGCAGGAACTTGTGGCTAGTTGTAATGTAGCCAACATCCTTTAACTTTTTAATGGTTTCCGCTCTTGTTGCTGGTGTTCCTATACTGAACCCTTTCAGTACAGCTAATGCCTCTTCTAGATCCTCATTTTTATATTGCTTTCCACACGTTTCCATAACCTTAAGCAGTGTCTTTTCCGTATGTTGTTTTGGAGGTTTCGTAGTATGTTTCGTGACTTCTACCTGTTGAACTTGGACGGACTCTCCAATCGTTACGTAAGGCAAATTAACCTGTTGGGATTGAATTTGTTCTACCTTCTTCCACCCTTCCACTATTTGAACCCTTCCTTTAGAAATAAAAACACCTGCTAAAGCTTCTTCGGCTATACTTGTCGTTAAAATCGTTTCTTCATATTCCGCTACCGGCATAAACTGAGCTAGAAATCGATTCTTTATGGCATCATAAACAAGCTGTTGATCAGGAGTTAAGCGTTTGGGTATAACGTAAGTTGGGATAATTGCACTATGGCTTTCTACCTTTTGATTATTAAAAATTCGTTTAGAGCTCGTAAATTTCAACTCATTTTTATAAGGTAAATCTACCGATAACACATCCAAGACACGTCTAGTTTTTCCAATTAAACTTTCATCTAATGCAGTACTAGCTGTTCTCGGATAGGTGATAAATTTTTTCTCATACAAGGTTTGAGCGACTTTTAATACTTTATCTGAAGTCCAACCTTTATATTTGTTTGTCATATAACCTTGCAAGTTTGATAAATTAAATAGAAAAGGTGAATACTCTTTCTTTCGCTCAACTTGTTTATTTAGAATTTTTCCTGTTTGGTTAGACAGACTTTTCAATAGCTCCTCCAAGTAAGACTTATCTTCAAACTTGTCCTTTTTTCCTACTGTATAAATCGCTTGATAGTCTTCCTGTTGTTTCGTTTGAAAGCTCGCTTGCAATTTAAAATAGTCTTTAGCAACAAATTCCTTTATCTCTTTATCTCGGTCATAAATGATTTTCAAGGTTGGCAGTAAAACCCTTCCAATATTTAATGCTTTACCACGACCAACCTGGTACTTCAACGTAGCTACAGATGTTAAGTTTATTCCGATTACCCAATCAGCCCACTGTCTCGTAACACCAGCATCTCTTAATGGTTTTAATTGTTCGTTTGGTTTTAGGTTTTTTAACCCTTCCTGTACCTCTTGTTCTGTCCATTCATTAATCAGTAGGCGATATACACGTTTCGTTGTTCCAATGTTTTCCAAAATGCTGTCTGCAATCAACTGACCTTCTCTATCATAATCACATGCGGAAATGATTCGATCAACATCCGAGCGATTTATTAATGTTTTAATCGTTCGGAACTGCTTGTACGCCCCCGCATCCGCCTTACTTCTGTTTCTCGGGTTCCGCTTCACCTTATATTCGAACTTGGAAGGAATAAATGGAAAGTTTTCCAACCTCCAGCGCGCCATTTTTGCATCATAATCCTTGGCATCATAAAGCTCTAGCAAATGGCCAAACGCCCAAGTAATGACATACCCATTCCCTTCCATAAATCCGTCTTGTTTTCCCTTTATATGTAAAGCATCCGCAATGTTTTTTGCTACGGATGGTTTCTCTGCTAATATTAACGTGGTTCCCATATCCAAAATCCCCTTTGCATTCCATCTCTTTATTTTAATACAAGTAACCCATCCTGTTAAAACAATATTTTTAAAAACTTTACAAATAGAAGACCTATAAAGGTATATTTTTAATATTGTCAAACCCATTTTGACACGCAATTCTCATTGTAATAGGTTATGTCACGTCTGAATGCCAAATAAAAAAGCCGTAATGACAGCATTACGACTCTCTCCAAATCCCCAGCAAATATTACATTTATTATTTTTTATAAAATGAAGCATGAATTTGGGAAAAGGTTAATATCCTTATAAAGTGGCTTTCACTCATATCGAATCTGTATTCTTTTCTTTTAGTCCAAAAGTCGGGTTATATATCTAATTTACCATATGCTTGGTTCATTGTATTTCATTTATAAAATAAAAATTACAGAATATACCAAAATATTACACGAATTTGTCGATAACTTTATATCTCGAAGTCCAAATAATTGGGCTTTGCATATCTGACTTATATGTTGTAATATGTATAAGAGTACAATTTGACAGGAAAAAAGACCACAGCGGTCACTGTGGTCTTCTAGATAAGCGGTTCCCCCAGGGATCGGCTATCCTAATTCGGAATAGACCTCACCTATAACTTTGCGGGCTAATAGGGGGGTCTATTTTTTGTTGATCATGTTCACAATCAACGCGAGCATTGCGATCAAGAATGTACCGGAGCTAAACAGCACCATAAACGTCTGATACGTACTCAGAGGCCTCACCCCCTTTCTACAGTGGGGTTAGCCGACCCTTCCCTAAAAGAACATTATCTATCAACCATTCTACCACATGATTTCCAAAAATAGAACAAATGTTCGCTTTATTTTCGTTAATTCGTTCTTATTGCCTAACACTATGATATATGGCCTATATTTTGTAAATTAAAAGAGAAAAATGGCATCGACGTAAGCCGATGCCATCTATGTATGTGGACGGATATTGATTATTTATGAAATAAATGCGAACCACCAAACAATAAGTCCAATATATACTGAAAGGCCTACAAAGCTGTTTTTTAGATGAAGGGGTATCGGATAGGGAATGAACCTCAACGTGATCCAAGTTACGAATCCCATTACACCCATACATAGAACGGCATATAATAGCATACCTAACAAGTTGTCTAAGGGTAGACTCATCGAGTCGATTACATAATCCATCCTGCCACCTACTTTCTAATGAAAGATTCCACTCAAAAATGGAATATCCTGCTAAAAATCATATCCTCCTACCATATGGTAGCCTATCCAGAGCCTTCTGACAATCTCTTTTTCCGAATATCACAATCCACTAGATGATCATTTACCATTCCTACTGCTTGCATATAGGAATAACAGATCGTAGAGCCGACGAATTTAAACCCACGTTTTTTTAACGATTTACTCATGGCATCACTTTCGTCTGTAGTTACTGGTACCTCTGATAAGTCTTGCCAATGATTTATTATTGGTTTTCCACCTACAAACTGCCAAATATAAGAACTAAAGCTACCATATTCTTTCTGTATATCTAAGAAAAGACGAGCATTCGTAACGGTGGAACGGACCTTCAGTTTATTTCGGATTATTCCTGGATTTGCTAATAACGCTTCTATCTTCTCTTCCTCATAATTAGCAACTTTCACAGCATCGAATTGGTCAAATGCTTTTCTATAATTTTCACGTTTTTGCAATATTGTAAACCAGTTTAAACCTGCTTGCGCTCCTTCTAAAATGAGCATTTCAAAAAGAAGCTGATCCTCATAAACCGGTACGCCCCACTCCTCATCATGATACGTTTGATAGAGAGGTTCTTTTACATCCCAGCATCGCTTCATTCTTGGTTTCCCTTCTTTCTGTTTTCTTTTACTATACCACAAAATAAGAACAAACGTTTGCTTAATTTTTCATTATTTCATATTGAGGGTTTACAAATTTTTTTTAGCTTTTATAAGTTATGTTCTATCAATACCCATACCTTAATAGAATATTAAAAATAGATAAAATGGAGGCTTAACCGAATGGAGGAACCCGAATACTTGTTGACCTACAATGCCAGTAATTATGAATGGTTTCACTCAAAAGAAGAAATGCTTGATTTTATTGAAGAAAATGAATTATCATCCTATGAGGCCTTGTATATTCCAGAAGCATTTATAGTTGACTTTGAAGATGAATAAAACATTGCTCTATCTTTATGATAAAATAACTTCAAAAAGGATAGAGGTACGAACATGGAACAGTATTTTTCAATTCAGAATTTGATTTGGCTTTTTCCTATTGTGTTTATTTTCCATGACTTTGAAGAAATCATTATGGTTGAAGGCTTTATGAAAAAGCACAGTGCTAGAATCCGTGATAATTTACCACCAAAAGTAGCACGAAGAGTATTAGAACAATTCTCCATGTCTACTGCTCAATTTTCCGTTGCTGTATTAGTCATTTTTGTTTTTGTTTCTAGCTCCACCTACACAGCAAGTCAATACATCTCTCATTCCCCCTTAGGAAATATCCACTTCTTTGTAGTCATGATGATTGTATTCTTTGTCCACATATTTACGCATCTCTTTCAAGCGATTTACTTACGAGTTATGACACCGGGAGTCGTCACGTCTATTTTTTTAGTATTACCATATAGCAGTCTCGTTCTTTTTTCCCTACTTAAGTATGGATATATCACTTGGCATACCATATGGCTCTGTATCCCATTTTCCTTTTTAATTATTCCGGTCGTTCTTTCTGCGCACTGGATTGGCAAAAAGGTCATCTAAACATAGAAAGCATGGATCATTACAATCCATGCTTTCTATGTTTATCGGTTAATGGACGCTGCCATTCGAATATACGTATGTCTTTTTCCACGAATTGCAATCGAGTAATCCATAATATTCTCCGGAATAGCAATTCCAAAGTAACCTGCGTCTCCTATATGGTGCAAATCTGCTCCAACCATCTTATTTTGAAGCGCAAGCTGTTTTATCGTTTGACTATCTGCACCTTCTTGGCTAGTGCCAATCGTAAGCATTGCGAGTGCTTCCTGTTGATGTATCATGGTCACCCATTTTTGCGCTTGATCCACTGTTATACCTGGAACGGTTCCAGGAGAAGGAATTAATATAACATCAGCACCGGCTCCAATAAACGATTGGATTGTTTCCTCATTAATAATCTCACTACCAGCTTCTCCCTTCACACCAGCACCGTGCATTTTTCCGGCAATGATAAACACGCTATCTCCAAGAATTTCTCTTGCGTTCTTAATTGCCTTTAAGATTTGTGAATTACTTACACCAGTTTTCGGATTACCTGTTAAACAAATAAAGTCTAAACCGAGTTCTTTCACTTTCTGAAGAGAATCGGATGTCGCTAAACGGCCTTTCGAAAGGGTAAGAAGCTCTTCCGCAGCTTCTGCTTCCATATCTACAGGTTCTAAATTTATTCCTACTGGACGACCGGTTAATTGTTTTACATGTTCTACCACTTGGTTCCCTTCCGAATCTACTCCCGCTACTTCCGGTTGAAACACATCAAACACGTTCAAGAGAATCAAATCCGCCCCGAAAGCGGCAGCCATTTCTGGATTGGATACTTCAGGATACAACGGTGATGCTGTACAAACAATTTCAGACACGACTGTTCTACCCTCACTTGCTTGGATAGCTTGTAACAATTCGTTTCCACTTGCTCGTGCAAAATCAGATGCTACACAGTTTAAAATTCGTTTCACCATGATCACCTCGGCTTTTCTATATTTTATGTAACAAAAGAGAAGTTCCTTAATTAGAGTTAACTAAGGAACTTCTTTTTATCGTAATTTCTAAAATGCTTATTACTTACCGCGTAATTTGTGCATTTCATCTGCAACGAATTGTACATTCGTTCCAACAATAACTTGGATGTTGTGTTCACTAACAACATTAATACCAGGAACACCAGTTGCCTTAATTTTTTGTTGATCGACTGCATCCATATCTTTTACTTCTAAACGTAAACGAGTGACACAATTATCAACAGACACAACGTTTGCGTCTCCACCTAGTCCTTCATAGATCTTAGCGGCCATTACCGCAAACTTGTCATCGTCATTACTTTCACCCGCTACTACTTCATCTGCATCATCATCTTCACGACCCGGAGTCTTAATGTTAAATTTCGTAATTAAGAAACGGAAGACGAAGTAATAGATAACTGCAAACACTAATCCTTGAACGATTAACATGAGCGGATGATTGGCTAAAGGTAGTCTTGAACTTAAGAAAAAGTCTACAAATCCTGCACTGAAACCAAAACCTGCTGTCCAATTGAATGATGCAGCGATGAATAAGGATAAACCAGTCAACGCAGCGTGTACAACGTAAAGTGCTGGAGCGACAAACATAAATGCGAATTCAATTGGTTCTGTAACCCCAGTGAAGAATGCGGCAAAACCTGCTGCTAGCATCAAAGAAGCAACTTGTTTTTTCTTTTTCGTTTTCGCTGTGTGATACATCGCTAAACATGCAGCTGGAAGCCCAAACATCATAACTGGGAAGAAACCAGCTTGGTACATACCTGTAACTCCTTTTTCACCTTCACCAGACCAGAAGTTCCCGATATCATTAATCCCGGCAACATCAAACCAAAACACAGAGTTTAAGGCGTGGTGTAATCCAGTCGGGATTAATAAACGGTTAAAGAAACCGTATAACCCTGCACCAACAGCACCTAAATCACTGATTGCTTTACCGAATGATACAAGACCGGTGAAAACGAGTGGCCATATGAAAAATAATACAACCGAAACAACAATCATAGAAACCGCTGTCATAATTGGTACTAGCCTTTTTCCACTAAAAAATGCCAATGCATCTGGTAATTTTACATGGCTAAAGCGATTGTAGTTAATAGAAGCAACAATACCAGAAATAATACCAACAAATGCATTTTTAATTTTATCAAAACCTGGATCAACTGCTTCTACATCAACTCCTTGTAACATTGCTACTGTATCTGTTGATAACAGAGTTGTCGTTACTAGAAAAGCTACAAGACCACTTAACGCAGCAGAACCATCCCGATCCTTTGACATTCCTAACGCGACACCGACTGCAAATAAAACGGGGATGTTATCGATAATGGATTTTCCAGCATAAATTAAAAATGCTGCTATTGGACTATCCGCACCCCAACCAGAAGGATCAATCCAATACCCAATCCCCATCAAGATGGCAGCAGCTGGCAATACTGCAACTGGTAGCATCAAGGAACGACCGAGTCTTTGTAAGTAATTCATCATGCTTAAAAGACCTCCCTAAAAAATATAATGATTTCAAAGAAGATGGATAAATAATGGCACACCAATAATCAAAAATACAGGACTTTCTATTCATATGACATATTTACCAATCTCACCCGTATTCTAGCACAACTATGTTATAGATGTCTATACCAATTTTTCAGATAAGTCAGTTTGTTAACCCTTACACGGTACTCCTCCTCCCCCCTATATTTCAAGCTATTTTACTAGTTTCTTATTCCATTATATGCTCGTTCCTTAATGTCTAGACATCTATATATAAAAAATGATATTCTATAGGAAATCTTTACAGAAATTGCTTTCCGAGAAGGAGAGATTACAGTGATAAATAAGCAATCTCCTGTCCCCATTTATTATCAACTAGAAGAACAGCTTAAAAATCAAATTGAAAGCGGTATCCTCCAGCCTGGGGATCCCATATGGTCAGAACGAGAATTCACAGAAAGATACGAAATTAGTAGAATGACTGTGAGACAGGCGATTAACAATTTAGTTCATAGTGGATTACTGTATCGTATAAAAGGAAAAGGAACCTTTGTCACAGAACCAAAGCTAGAACAGAAGCTAACTGGTTTAACTAGTTTCACAGAGGATATGCAATCAAGAGGCTTAACGCCTAGTAGTTCCATTATAGGATTTTCCATCGTACCAGCATCACAAAACATAGCGACCGAACTACAGCTAAAGGAACACGCACCTGTGTACGAAATAAAACGAATTCGGTTAGCGGATGGAAAACCGATGGCATTAGAAAAGACATACTTATCTGCGAACCTAGTGGTCGGCCTTACCGAAAAAATAGTTCAAGAATCTTTATATCAATATGTAGAAGGAGCATTACAATTAATAATTGAAAGCGGTACACAAGAGATAGAAGCTTCAAGTGCTTCTAAAGAAGAAGGGAAATTGCTACAGGTCCCTTTTAACTCTCCCCTTCTTTGTATGAAACGGAAATCTTTTTTATCAGATGGAAAAGTATTAGAGATTGTCCAGTCGTCATACCGTGCTGATCGGTATAAATTTATGGTTCGATTAGATCGAGGTCTTTTTTAAGGAGTGATACCATGAGCGATAGACGTATAACGGAAACTGTTAATCCAAACAGCATCTCGATTGACGAGATGTCTTCCACGGATATTGTAGCTTTAATGTTAGAAGAGGATAAAGCAATCTATACCGGATTAAAATCGATTACCTCCACTATTGCAGCAGGAATTGATCTTATTGTAGAACAATGGAAACAAGGTGGTCGAGTTTTTGTAGTAGGAGCTGGAACAAGTGGACGAATTGGAATTCTTGACGCCGCTGAGCTCGGCCCAACGTTTTCTATTGCTCAAGAAAGATGGATGGGTTTTATAGCAGGTGGCTATGAGGCAATGTGGAAACCGCTTGAACAGCACGAGGATGATGAACATAAGTCTGTAGAGGAACTAAAAAATCAGCAGTTTTCAAACAATGATGTACTTATCGGGTTAACTGCAAGTGGTACGACTCCGTATGTTCTAACCGCTTTATCGTATGCAAATGACATTGGTGCACGGACTATTTCTGTAAGCTGTAATCATCAGACCCGCTCTTCTGCTCTAAGTGAATGTGGCATTGAAGCAGTCGTTGGACCTGAGGTAATAAAAGGCTCCACCCGATTAAAAGCTGGAACGGCACAAAAAATGGTGATGAATATGCTTTCTACTGGTGCAATGATTCGACTTGGGAAGGTCTATCAAAACCAAATGGTGGATATGCAGCTTATAAATAAGAAATTAGTAGTACGTGCAGAGCAAACATTAGCAGAAATAACGGATATTTCAGAGGCAGAAGCTAGCACCCTGTTGCGGGATAGTGACTATGACTTAAAAGTAGCAATATTTAAAAAGATCACTAACAGTACGCTAGAAGAAGCAAACCAGCAACTTTCAAATGCGAATGGTCATTTAAAAAATGCGATAAATCACTTTTATACAAACAAAGGAATTGGAGAATAACCTCCAATTCCGTTTTCATCCTAATTACACAATCCATCTCCAATATAACGTCGCTGAAAGAATCACAATAATCAGCCAAATGAATAAAGCCCATTTCCCAATTCTAAATAAATCTTTCTCATCAAAATAACCAAAAGAAAAGCTAATTAAATGTACGGGAGACTGTGTGATAAGCAAAAAACCCGGTATTCCTGTAAGAAAAACAGCCATGGCAACAATGATCGGCTCCATTCCTATTAAATTTTCACCTATAGTTAATGCTAATGGCAACATGATGGTTAAAAAACCTAGTATATTTACGAAAATGATTCGTAACAATGCGGTGCAGACAATTAAAACTATTAAAATAATTACTGGAGATGCAAAATTATTATGTAGAACAATCCAGTTGGCAACCCACCCAACCGTATCAGTTTTGATAAGCATTCCAGAAACCATCAGAGTAGATGCAAAAAATATCATCATATCCCAATCGACCGATTTTCTTGCCTCCTCCCAGTTCCATACGCCGATACCTGGCATAACTGTCAATGAAGCTCCTAGAAGTCCTACCAACGGGATAGAAAATCCGTGGAGGTTTTGAGTTATCCATAATAGTAAAGTAACCGCCATGATACAGGATATTTTAACTTCATTCTTGTTAACCGCTCCAAGCTCTTCCACCTTCCCATCAATTAGAGATTTTAGCAGTTCTTTGTCCAAATGTTGATATGGAAAATGAATTAATAGCAAAACCCATAGTAGTATGATAAATAGTAAAATGGGGGGAGCAAAATACATGATCCAAGTTAAAAAAGAAAAATGATGTGTTGAATCTTGAAAAATACCAAACGTATATATCGTAGAACTTGCTCCAGTTGCTACAAATCCTCCTGAAATAGCTGCTAAATAGGCTACCCCTATAAACAATGATTTTGCTAGATTACGAACATCACTTATCTTTTCCAAGCTCTTTATTACACGATCAAGTATTGAAGAAAGTAGACTTCCTTTCCCGATGTTGGAAGGAATGAGTACTGCTAGAATAAACATAAGAAAAAAAGATAGTAATAATAGAAAACTACCAGACCCCTTTGAAAAGCTCAGCATTTTTAAAGAGACCCGATTGGCTAACCCCGTTTTAATAAACGCCTTTGAAAGGATAAATGTAGAAAATAACAACCAAACAATATCCGAACTAATATATCTTAAAGTCTCTTCGTAACTAAAAAAATGGAATGATAGTACGAGTATCAAGAGAATGGAACTAAACGCAAGTGGAAAGACTCTTCCAATCCATAGAATTTGTACAATCAATAAAGCAATTAGCCCCTTTACTTTTATATCCCACTCTAATAACGGAACAAAGAATAGAACATACAACCCTAAGCAAACAATAAATAAAGCCATTTTTTTATTCATACGCTAACCCCTAATCTTGTTCTCAAGCCAAGATTAAAGACCACCATAAAGGTGGTCTCATTTCATGACAATAAGCTACTTTTGAGACAATGTTCGTTTTTCTTGCACATATCTTGCAGCGGATGTTCCAGCTGTTTTCCCAAATACAGAACCAGACATGAGCCCTGATCCTCCCGGGTAATTTTCGTAAAAAATACCTCCAACCATTTCACCAGCAGCAAATAGTCCTGGAATCGGATTATTGTGTTTATTTAATGCTTGACCCTCCGTGTTAACATGTATCCCTGCAAACGTGAACGTAATTCCACATGTAACTGGGAAGGCATAGAACGGCCCCTTATCTATTGGGAGTGCCCAGTTCGTCTTAGCTGGTACAACTCCTTTGGTTGATTTTCCATCTTTTACCGTAGGATTAAACTCTCCTTCTTGAACAGCTTGATTGTATTCTTCTATTGTCTTCAAAAAAGCTTGCTTCTCAACAGGAAGTTGTTCTACCAACGCTTCTATAGAGTCGGCTTGATAGGAAGTAGCCTCTTCTCTATTATATTCCTCACGAAGAAGATTTCTGACCTTCGAATCATAAATCTGGTAGGCGATGTGGTCAGACTGCTTCAAAATCTCACGACCGTATTTGGCATACGTATAATTTCTAAAATCTGCCCCCTCATCTACAAAACGCTTCCCATGTTTGTTCAACATGATACTTAACGGATAAGAATGTTTTTTATAAATATCTCCTGGTTTCTTGAAATCGCCTACCACCGGCGCTTCGGAATCCGTACCAATGGAGTGACAACCTGTCCACTGTCCATAAGGCTGGGCTCCTACCTCAAGTGCCATTTCAATTCCGTCACCTGTATTATATTCTGTACCACGCACTATAGCTGATTCCCACTCATCTCCGAGATGTTTTTTACGCAGAGCTTTATTAGCTTCAAAACTGCCACAGGCAAGAACGACACATGACGTAGTTAATTCGAGTGTGTCTCCACTTTTATCAACTAGCACAGATGAGACAACACCATTTATTACTCCTATTTTTTTTGCTGCGGCACTATACCAAATATCGATATCACTCTCTTCAGCACGATGAAATAATTGTTCCATTAGTCCAATGCCCCGTCTTTCAGTCCTGACCGGGAGTCCTCCCCAAAACTGTCTCTTACCATTCTTTACAAAAGATTGATTGGAGTAATTTAATTCAAAGTTAACACCTTCATTACTCATCCATACAATGGTGTTATAGGACTCCTGAACGAGATGTCTAGCAAGTTCAGGGTCACTTTGCTCGGCCGTCACCCTCATCAGATCATTATAATAGTCGTTCTGATTATATTCGGGCATAATAATCGACGCTGCTTCATCATCAGAAAGCTCATGAATAATTGCACGGATATCCTCTAAATCATTGTACGCAAATCGGATTGCCCCATCAGTAAAATATGAATTTCCACCCCGCTTATGCTTAGGTGCTTTCTCTAATACTAAAACGGACGCTCCATTTTCACGAGCTGTCAATGCAGCTGTTAAAGCCGCATTCCCTGCTCCAACCACAATTACATCATATTGTTTTTCTTTCATATTTTAATCCTCCTCGTTATGAGACGTCTTTAGATGATAGATTCCGCTTAATTTCCTTTCTACTTTTTATCCACTTAATTAGCAAAGGATACGTTAACGATAGAATCGTCATGATGATGAGCCCAATGCTAATGGAGGAAGAAAAGAAAATTCCTAGATTTCCATCCGAAGATAAGACTGCCTTCCTGAAATTCTGCTCCATATCAGCTCCTACAATAAGTGCTAATACTAGTGGTGCAATCGGAAAATCTAGCACCTTCATTAGAAGGCCTAAAATACCAAACACGAGCAACAGATAAAAATCGAAAGTATTGTAACTTAACGTATAAGTACCGATAAACGCCAATAGTACGATTAACGGATACAAAACTTTAGGAGGTGTATCTAAAATTTTTACGAGCAAGCCAACTAATAAAATGTTTATTATCACTAGTGCAATATTTCCAATAAACATACTGTTAATGAGAGACCAAACGGTTTCTGGCTGATTTTCAAATAATAATGGACCTGGTCGAATCCCTAACATAATGAGAGCACCGAGCATAACTGCCGTAGTCCCCGACCCAGGGATTCCCATTGTAAGCAAAGGAATCATTGCTCCGACAGAAGCCGCATTATTAGCAGATTCGGGTGCAGCTAACCCCTCCACCGCTCCTTCCCCAAACTCCTCAGGCTTTTTGGAAAGTTGTTTTTCTGTTGTATAGCTAATCATCGATGCAATGGAACCTCCAGCTCCTGGCAATACACCAACAATAAACCCTAGTGGCCCACTTCGAAAAATCGGCCACTTGGAACGTTTCCACTGCTCTTTACTAAACCAGATTTTCCCTACTTTTTTCTTTTCTTTCTTCAAGTCATCAATTGTGAGAAAGTTGTAAAGAACCTCTCCAATTGCATAAACTCCGATAATCACAATTAGAAAGTCAATTCCCTCACTTAAGTGAGGTACCCCCATTGTGAATCGATATACACCTGTCTGTGTATCAATACCTACTGTGCTTAATAGCAACCCAAGAAACATTGCAATAAAGCCTTTTATCATTCTACCAATCGATAAGGATACAATTGCCGATAAGGTTAATAACATAAGAAGAAAATACTCTGCAGGGCCAAATTGTAAAGCAAAATTAGCAAGTGGTTCCGCTAAAAAAATAAAACCAACAACAGCAATGATTCCTCCAATAAAGGAAGCTACTGCCGATATAGCCATTGCTTCTCCAGCCATCCCCTTACGAGCCATTGGATAACCATCGAAAGTTGCAGCGATAGCAGATCCGTCACCTGGTGTATTTAACAAGATGGAACTTCTGGAACCACCGTACATTGCTCCATAATAGATAGCTGCCATTAAAATGATCGCACTAGTTGAGTCCATTCCAAACGTAACAGGGATTAATACTGCTACCGCTGTTGCAGGACCTAAACCCGGAAGCATCCCTACTACAGTTCCTAAAAACCCCCCAACGATAACCCATAATATATTAATAGGTTCTAACGAGGTCATTAATCCGGTCATAAAACTATTAACATCCATTTTTCTTTATTCCCTCCTCTCATGGCAGACTGACCCCTAAAAGTTCACTAAATGCGTACCATGAAAAGAAAGAAAAACAAACCGCAACGATAATATTTGTCATCCATTTTTTCTTTCCATTTAAAACAAACAAAAGTGTTCCTAGAAACAGAAAGGTAGAAATAAGAAACCCTACTCTTTCAAAAAGAAGGGAGTAGCCTACTCCTAAAAGAATGGTTAGGCCTATTAATTTTGGAGTTCTTCCAGTTAGCAATTGACTTATTACCTTATGATCTTCTTCTCTCTTTTTCCATTCTTGTGCAAGATACATGAAACTAAATAGTAATAACAAAATGCTTAACCCAATTGGGAAGTATAAAGGACCGTTTGGGTTCCCAAGGTTAGATTTCTCTATCTGAAATGAAGCAATTAAAAAGGAGCATCCAAGAACAAGTAACAGGGTTGGCATAGCTAGTTTCCATATTTTCATCTTCCATTGCTCCTCCCTCCATCATCATTCTGCGAGACCAGATTGATTTACTAATCTTGTGTACAGTTCATGTTGCTCTTTCATGAACGCAGCTGTTTCTTCACTATCTTTATAGAACCCTTCCCAATCGTTGTTTTTCAACACTTCTTTCCACTCCGCAGACTTAACCATTTCTCCTAATTTCTTATCCCAGTATGCAATTTCTTCCTCCGTCATATCCGGTGGTCCCATAATACCTCTCCAGTGAGGGAATACCATGTCTACGCCCTCTTCTGTCCATGTTGGAACATCGTCTAATCCTTCAATTCTTTTTTCAGACGAAACTGCTAAAATTTTCAATTTGCCTGCAACGTGCTGATCTTTCACTTCGGACAAAGAGGTTGTAACTGCATCTACGTGACCACCTAAGAGAGCTGTCACAACATCACCACCACCTTCATACACTAGGAAGTCTACTTGCGATGGATCCACGCCATATTCATCCGCTGCTTGAACAAAGGAAAGGTGATCATCATTCCCCAATGCTGGACCTACCCCAATCTTGATGGACTTTGGGTCTTCTTTCATCTGCTTCATTAATTCAGAAGCAGACTTATACTTCGAATCAGCAGGAACCGCAATGGCTTGCCATTCTGTAGCTAACGTAGCTAGTGGTGTAAATTCTTCATATGTGAGATCACTTTGCCCCAACAAATTATTGGTAAGCACTAAACTGGAATTGACTGCTAAGTAATGCGCATCTTTCGATTGCAAATACTTCCAACCAACCTCTCCGCCACCACCTGGCTTATTTACTACATTAATGTTTTGGCTTACAAGCTCTTTATCTTGTAAAACCTTTTGAACAGAACGCGCTGTTAAATCCCAGCCGCCTCCTGGTGATGCAGGAGCTATAATTTCAACTTTCTTTTTCGGAAAATCTCCACTTCCTGAAGCTGAGTTAGCTCCACCACATGCTGAAAGCACTAATACAATGAACAAGATCAAAATGGAAAACTTCTTCATGAACACACCCCTTATGAACTCATTTAATCTGTATTTCTCCTATCCCTTGAAGAAATAATGTATTTACAAGATTTATGCTAACTTTCAGACAATTGAATGTAAACGTTTCCAAAATATTGTTTTTTATATGCATAAAATGAATTGTGTTCATTTTGTTCACGAAACTATCTAGCATGGTATCTTCTTTCAGGACGACCAACAATTCCATAGGTGTGCTCCACATCTGCTTGACCAATTCCGACTAAGTATTCAAGATACCTTCTGGCTGTTGTTCTTGATGCTCCCATTTTTTCTCCTACTTCCTCAGACGTAATCCCAGCTGATTGCGCACTTAATATGTCATTTACTTTTTTTAACGTTAAATTATCTATCCCTGATGGGAGAACAGTTTTTTCTGGTACGCTAGAAGTCGAGCCAAAAAAATGGTTAACTGTTTCTTGATCCACTTCATTCATAGATTCCAAGACATTCCTATTTCTTAGATACTGTTTGATTGCTGAGGAAAATTGTTCAAGTGTTACAGGTTTTATGATGTAGTGTTGAACGCCATATTGTAACGCTTTTTCAAGAAAGGATTTATCTGTTGCTGCAGTAATCATAATAACGTTAACTTTGGGGTAGGCTTGTCTTATTCGGTGAAGAAGTTCTGTTCCCAATGAGTCAGGTAAATAAACATCTAATAAAATTAAGTCAACCTGTTTTCTTTCTAAGTATTCCATTACTTCTTTTGCATTCATTGCTTTTCCTATTAGTCTTAGTTCCGGGAACCTAGTTAAGTATTGCTCATGAATTTCTGCCACACGAAAATCATCCTCTGCAATAAGTACGTTATACATAACGCTTCACTCCTCTTTCTTAATCGGAACTTTTTTTGGTAATATAATGGTGAATGTCGTCCCTTTTTCTTCTTCGCTACTGTATTCCAACCATCCATTTAATGCATCAATTTCCTCTTTAACGTTTGCTAATCCATAGCCACGATTTACCCCCTTCGAAGAGAACGCTTTCATAAATATCGACGATTCAATCGTTTTCTCTATCCCCTTCCCGGTATCTTCAATCTCAAAAATAATATCATTGCCTACATCCGTAACGAACAAAGTAACAGTTGCAGCCTCTTTATTTGCCACCGCATCAAATGCATTATCAATTATATTACCTAAAATAGTAATAAGTGGTGAAATTCCAATATGCTTTGGCAAAAAATGGAGAGTACTTTCCGGATCAATAATAAAGTTTATTTTCTTTTCAGATGCTTTTGCTAGTTTTCCTAAGAGAATAGCTTGCACTTTTTCATCCTGTATTTGACTCATAAACAAAGTAGAATGTTGCGTTTGCAACGTAGCTTCCTCCTGTATAAGTGCAATAGCATCGTCTACTCCTAATTGTATCAGTCCCAAGATGACGTATAACTTATTAGTAAACTCATGCGCTTGTGCTCGAAGATCTTCTGAATATTGCTTCACTTCAGAAAGAGCATCCACCATTTTTTTTTGATATCTGTCTTATCCCGGAAGCTTGCCACAACACCTACTGTTTGTTCCTCTTCAAAGATTGGCTGTGTATTTATGATAAGCGTACGTTGATTGTGAAGAATCTCAATATTTGTTTCTGGCTTATTAGAATGGAGAACTTCCAACAGCTTGGGAGAATGAATAACCTCTGAAATTTCTTTCCCACTCACATCCTGTGTAATATCTAACAGCGATTTAGCCGAGAAGTTTGTCATGGTTACTTTACGTTTTGCATCTATTGCCATAATCCCTTCCTTCACAGACTGGAGAATCCCTTCTTTTTCTCTATAAAGACTAGAAATCTCATGTGGCTCAAGGCCAAGAGTATCTTTTCTAATGCTTTTTGCTAGTAAAAAGCTCCCTATAATTCCTAGCGCTAAGACTCCTATCGAATAAATAATCATCTTCTGAAGATCTGAAACAATCTCTTGTGTTGAATCGTTTCAACATTGAATGCCACTTCGACAGTTCCAACTACTCGTTTATAAGCACCATAGTCTATTATAATAGGAGAGATGCCTTTTAATATATTGGGTTCTTCTTCCTCACTATGCGTAACATAATAGCTCCCAAAAACTCTAGATCTATATAAGTCATCTAGCTCATCCTGGAGTTCCATATCTCCAGGGTTGGCATATATGGTCCCATCTTTATGAACAATTCGAATAAAAGAAGCGTCCACTTGGTCCCTAATTTGCTCAACTAATGGATTAATATTGTTAGGAGCGGGAGAGAGAAACGCTTCTTGGATACCTGGCATATAAGAAAGGGTTTTTGATGTTTGTAAAGCCAGTTCTTCTGCTTGTTCCGTATCCTCTCTTGATTCCATATAGAAAAAAACACTCGTAAGCGATACGATAATCAACACAATAAGGGAGACAACTAGTCCTAAAATTTTAACTTGTAATGAAACATTTAACAATCTTTGTATGAAGGGAAGTTTACGAACGGCCAATGCTCCCCCTCCTTTGAGAATGGCTCCTCGTTTTCACCTTAGGTGTAACGTAACTTCTTTCATAGATTTGACCACAGGAAATTCTATACATATCAAGAAGACTTGAAATAACAGGGATATTTTTTTCCTCTAATGCTTTATGTAATAAATGGACAACCACTCTCGCATCTTCTAACGCATTGTGATGGTTAAAATGGATGGAATGAATGTCTGCTAAGTGATTGAGCTTATAGTTTTCTAACCTTGGCCAAATTTGTTTAGAGAGCGCTACAGAACATATATATTGGATAGTCGGGTATGGCAGCTCATAGCGATCCAAGGTTGCTCGTAGTACACTCATATCAAAGCTAGCATTGTGCGCGACAACCAACCCATTTTCAACGTATTTTTGAATAACTGGCCACAGCTCGTCAAATGTTGGAGCGTCGACTACATCTACTTCTTCTATGCCGTGGACATAAATATTGTAAGAATGAAATTCCATTAATGGATTAATTAAACTATAAAACTCATCGATAATTTTCTTCCCATCGGAAACAACGATCCCGATTGCACATGGACTAGAGCGATATTTATTCGCGGTTTCAAAATCTATGGAAACGATATTCATATAGTAGTCCTCCTAAACGTTGTATATTCTATTATTCTACCAAGCTTTTTCCAAAGATAACATGGAGAAAATTAGAATGTAGTATAGACACTGAAAAAAATTAAGCCTTTCCCGTAATGGAAAGGCTTTTATAGTCCCTCATACTTTTTCTTATACCCATAAACTGCACCGAGTAAATTTGCGTTCTGTCTAAAGTGACACGCTTGAATGTTAGGCGTAATTTTGGCAAGGTCAATGGCTCCAAGAAGTTTGCTCAATTTTTCTTGTATCTTTGGAATTAGATCCTTTCGCACACTGATGCCGCCACCAATTAACAGCAATTCTGGATCGTAGATGTATTGAAGATTATAAATCCCAATTGCTAACAAGTGATACCACTCCTCCACGAGCTGATTGACGTCTTTGTCTCCTTTATCTACCATGTCAAAGATTTCTTCTCCTGTTAGTTGATCTGCTTGCAAGCCTTTTCGTGCGGCCACTTTGCGGACTAGTGCTTTACTGGATGCTACTCGACTCCAAACATCGTTGCTGTCCTTCACGTCTGAGGTCAACAGCATATATCCAAATTCTCCGCCATGAATATTTGCACCTTTATGGATGGTACCATCCTTGATAACTGCTCCTCCAATGCCAGTGCCAATAACCATGACCATAACATCCTTTTTCCCTTTTGCTGCCCCTTGCCAAAGCTCTGCATAGGCAGCGCAGTGTGCATCATTTTCCATAAATACAGGATAGCCAGTCTGTTCGCTAATTAACTCTCTGATGTTTGGACCGTGCAAATACTTTACTGCACTTGATCCATAAATAATTCCAGAGTCGGAGACAGCTCCTGGTGCGCTAACTGCTATTCCTTCTACATCGTTTTTCATTCTTGATAAGCGAGCTATATCTTCTAATAATACCCCTAATGAAGTAGGTGTCTTAAACTTATCCTGGTGCACAATATGTCCGTTAGAGTCTACTAATCCATACTTGACATACGTTCCACCGATATCAAATGCAAGATATCTACTCATTTCTTCTCCTCAATTCTATGAAAAGCACTTGATTTTTCTCTTACCAAGCAATCCCAAATGCCTAACAAATACATGACGCCTAATGCACGGTCATATAATCCATAGCCCGGTCTTGCTTTTTCATCCCAAATCATTCGGCCATGGTCTGGGCGGATATAGCCTGTGAAACCATAGTCATGAAGTGCTTTCACTATCCCATATATATCTAAAGAACCATCTTGTCCTCGATGAGAGGCTTCAGCAAAATCTCCATTTTCCTCTATTTTAATATTGCGTACATGCACAAACGGAACTCGATCGCGATGCAAAAACTCTCGAAAAATCTCGGGCACGTTATTGTTTGGATTTGCTCCAAGCGAACCTGAGCATAACGTTAACCCATTATACGGACTATCGACAAGGTTTACTATACGGGCTAGGTTCTCTTTATTCGTTACAATTCTAGGAAGTTTAAAAACAGACCAAGGTGGATCATCTGGATGAATCGCCAACTTTATATCACATTCCTCTGCTACTGGAATGACGTTTTCTAAAAAGTATTGAAGATGATTAAATAAGTCTTCCTCGGATACAGACTCGTATAACGTAAAGAGACGCTTTATTGTTTTCATTCGTTCTGGTTCCCAACCTGGAAGCGGATAGCCATTCGAATTATGTTCTACTTGTTCCGCAAACTGGAGCGGATCAATCGAATCAATGAGATTTCTTTGAAAAGCTAAAACATTCGAGCCATCCGGCAGTGGCTTTGCCAAATCTGTACGTGTCCAATCGAAGATTGGCATGAAATTATAGCAGACGACTTTAATTCCGACGGTAGCTAGATGTCGTAATGTTTGTTGATAGTTTTGAATGTATGCATCTCTTGTAGATAGACCTAACTTAATATCTTCGTGAACATTAACACTCTCGATTACTTCCAAATTTAATCCGGCATTTAATACGTGTTGCTTTAATTGCTGAACCTTCTCTAACGGCCACACTTCCCCGACAGGAACATCATATAAAGCTCCTACAATTCCATCCATTCCTGGGATTTGTTTTATCTGGTTTAACGTAACGGTATCCTCTTTTTCACCAAACCAACGAAACGAAACTTTCATGCCATCTCTCCTTATTTGTACACTGCCTCATCTTCAACAACTAGGGTTCTAGATTCAATCAAATCCTTATACCAGTAAGCTGATTTCTTCAACCTGCGATTTCGATTATCCTCTAGGTTAATTTCCACTAAACCGTAACGGTTTTTAAATGCATTCATTGGAGAAACATTGTCCGAGAATGCCCAGAGCATATAGCCTTTGCAATTTGCGCCTTCCTGTACAGCCTTTAGCAGCCAATCTAAATGCTGGCCGATGAATTCAATCCGGTAGTCATCTTGTATTTGACCATGTTCATCTTTAAAACGCTGTTCATTCTCAACACCCATCCCGTTTTCCGCGATAAACCATTCAATATTTCCATACTCGTTCTTCATACGCATTGCCATATCATACATAATTTGTGGATAGATTTCCCAACCTCGATATGGATTCATTTTCTTGCCTGGCAAGTCAAACTTTTCATAATAGAACTCTGGATGAAACGGAGTATTCTCATTCCAAGCTGTGCTTCTCGCTTTTACACGATGCGGGAAATAAAGATTAAGCCCAACGTAATCCACTGTATTTTCTCGTAGCATGTTCAATTCATCTTCTGTGTAGTTGAAGGTGATATCATGCTTGTTCATAAGCGTAAATAACTCTTCCGGATAGGTGCCTTTAATGGCAGGGTCGAGAAAAACACGATTAAAGAAAAGGTCATACATTCTAGCAGCTTCTTGATCGTGTTTAGCAGTAGATCTGGCGTAGGTGACTTCCGGATTTAATATAACGCCAATCTTGGCACCATACTTTTCTTTTAATTGCATGGTTCGAAACAATTGTACGACTCGAGCCGTAGCCAATACTTTGTTATGATTCCATTGCATCCATTTTTTTGTGTTTTGCTCAAACGGATAACGAATGGCATCCAAATAGACTCTTGTTTGAACCACAACTGGTTCATTAAATGTAAACCAATGTTTGACACGGTCTCCGTACCGTTCGAAAACCTTTTCGGCATATTTAACAAATAGCTCCAAAACATGCTTCGAACCCCAGCCTCCATACTTTTCAAAAAGGACTGCTGGTACTTCATAATGCTCCAAGCAAATCATGGGTTCCACACCGTTAGCGAGTAATTCATTAATCATACGATCGATATAAGCAGCGTACTCCTCATCGACGACCGCTTCTTCATAATCGGTTAAAAAACGGGACCAATTAATTGAAGTACGAAAATGAGTTAGACCAATTTCCTTCATATAGCCAATATCCTCTTTGTACCGATTGTAAAAATCTGTTGCTCCTGCTGGTCCATAGCCGTTATGCCACACATGCTTGTTATTTTTATACCAAAGGTCTAAATAAGAATCCTGGAAAGGCTTTTTTCCATCCCATCCTTCTGTTTGCCATGCTGAAACCGCTGCACCCAACATAAAATCTTTAGGTACTTTAACCGTTTTCGTCTGCATACTATCTCTCCTTTTCCTGAACTTTTTCTTTAGAAGACATCCAAGCGCGATATTTTGTAGGAGTCAAATGTACAAACCTCTTAAAGACGTCTACGAAATATTTGTATTCATGGAAACCAACCATTTCTGCTATCTCATTAATCTTCAATGGGGTTTCCTCTAAAAGCGTTTTTGCTTTTTCTACACGCAATTCATTGAGGTATTCATTAAAGCTTTTTCCTGTCTTTTGTTTAAATAACGTACTAAAATAATTCGGAGATACGTTCACTACATCCGCTACTTCGTGTGCTTTGATGTCCGAAGCATAATAGGATTGAATGTAATGCTCAGCACGCTCGATCATCCACATTTTATTTTCTTTTTGCTGAATAAAAGAGAGCACCTTCTCCACATCTTCTTCAAACTTCTTCTGCAGAAGTGATAATGAATTCCACACATGGACATTAATCTCTTTCCTATAAAAAATGGATTCATCTTCATTAAATGAGGATCCTAACGTTACAACAATGCTGTGAATAATAGATTGAAATAATTCCTTAACATTACTTAAGGGAATCTTTTCCTTATGGAGCTGAGTAAACAACTCCTGCATCTGACTTTTAACCGTGTTGTAGTCCGCTGTAAAGATAAGCTCTACAAACGTTTCTTCCCATTCCTGTTTCCAAGTCCCTAAATCTCGTTCTGAATGGGGAGAATAAGCCGAATAAACGGGCTGCTCCTCAATCGCTATCCGCTCAATCCCCTGTAAAAGATCAGGATACACCTCATGTAAATCCCCAAGAAGAATAGAGGTTGGGTAGATAACCATGTTCAAGGGGAGTTCTACAGATGCCACTACTTCCTCAATGAATGAAGGGGTTGTTTCAGCTTCTGTTGCCTCTACACATGTCAATAGCACATTTTCAGAAAGAAATACGGAATAGGCCATATACCCTTCTTTAGAGAAAGCATCTTTTATTTGACGTTTCCATCCCACTTGCCATTTATCCAATAAATATTCAGACAAATGGCCCGTTTCCTTTGCATACTCCTGAACCATCGTTATAAAAGGATACATGCTCAAAGACTGAAGATCTCTGAGGGTATCCGAATGGATGGAAATACCATCAAAAAGCTGTTGATACATGGCTTGACTAATATTAAGTTGGCGGTGATTTGTAAACGTTTGGCGCTCCTCTTCCATCTCATCTTTCACTTTTTGTGTAACTTCCATTAACTCGTCAATATCAACTGGCTTTAATAAATAATCTCGAACACCGATTTGAATGGCTTGTTGTGCATATTTAAATTCATCATATCCACTAATCATGACAATCTTCATCTTCGGGTACTGAGTAGCGATTTGGTTAGCTAACTGAAGCCCATCCATTACTGGCATTCGGACATCCGTTAAAACTAAGTCCACTGTTCCATTGTTCTTCAGCCAATCTAACGCAGCCTCCCCGTCCTCGGCCACCCCTACCACTTCCATATCATAGTTCGCCCAAGGAACAGTACTTTTAAGGCCTTCTCGAATAATCGGTTCATCATCAACTATTAGAAGCTTAAAGGACATTTTCTTCCCCCGATTCTTCCTTTATTCGAAGCTTATCCTCTTCGGTTACAAATGGAATTTGAACTCGAACCCAGGCTCCATCCTCGTAATCTAGGATGTTAACATTCGCCCCATTACCAAATGCTAAATAAAGCCGGTCTCGTAAATTTGTTAAAGCAAATCCTGAGCCACCACTCGGTTTATTTTCTGTCTTTCCGAAGCCTACACCGTTGTCTAGTACATCAAGCCAGATATGTTGACCATGTAAATAACACCGAATGATAATGTTTCCAGTATCTTTTCGATTTTGAAGACCATGGACAATACTATTTTCAACTAATGGTTGTAGCAGTTGCTTTACGACAATAGCGTTTTTTATCTCATCCTCCGAATAAATGGTAAAGGAAAGTCGCTCTCCAAGTCTTTTCTTCTGTAATTCTAAATAGTTTTGGATATAGGAAAGCTCTTCTTCTAATCTAACCCATGCTCTTCCTCTGTTTAAATTCATTCGAAACATTTTAGACATTCGTTCAATGAGTTGTCCGGTCTCTTGAGCTTGTTCTATTCGAGCTGTCCATCGAATCATGTCTAACGTATTATATAGAAAATGCGGATCAATCTGGTTCTGGAGAGCTTTTAATTCCGTCTCCTTTTGCTTTATTTTTAATTTATATTCTCTATTAATATATTCTTGAATCGTCCGAACCATGTTGTTAAAACGCATTCCTAATATACCGATTTCGTCCTTTGATGTTACTTTTACGTTTGCTGCAAAATTCCCGTTTTCTAGCTGCTTCGTTTGTTTGGTTAATTCGGAAATCCGTTTAATATTGAAATAGTAGAATCCAATGAATGCTACGATTCCTAAAAGTAAGAGTAGTAGAATCATATCAAGAATAAGTGCACGGACTCGGTATAACTCCCCGACTACTTCGTCATCGTTCACAATGGCTACAGACACCCAAGGCGTTCCATTGATAGGGCGCTTTACGACGAGATGGGTTCCATGATCTGCTTTATAAGACATCGTGGTATGATCACTAGTAGCCACGAATTCACTAACTTCCTCATCTGGATACTTTTTCCCCACCATGGTTTGGTCTTTATGAATGATAACGTTGCCATTTTCAGACATAATAAAGTAGCTTCCCCTGCTGCAATGGAGCATTTGCCTCCATTCGATCGAATACAGCTGCTTGATCCAATCGAACTCTTACCAATCCAATTGCCTGGTTAATATTTCGTAAATCATTAATAATTCTAGTTAAGCTTAATACGTTATACGTTCCGCCCCAGTCACTTTCCACTTGATATGTGCTGCTCCAAGTAGGAGCACCACTCTCATGTAGAGCAGCCAAATCCAATTCTTCCTCTTCTCCAGATACAGGATTTCCAAACTCTAAAGAATTTCCATCATATCCTCGTAGTTCAATCGAATTAATATAATCGTGCGTCATTAATTGAAAGGTAAAGTACCCACGAATGCTTTCTTCCGCACGTTTATATGCCATTTCGTGGGTATCTTCTTTTGCTGTCTTAAAGAATGTCCGAAAATCACTGTCATAAATCATATAAGAAGTCATATTTTCAATGCTCGCTACCATCGATTTTAAGGTTTCTTCATTAACTTCCATTCTACGGATTGTGTTCTGTTCTGCTTGTTCCTTGAATGTAGTTGTCGTTTGATAGTAAATAAGAAACCCGAATAATACAGTTGGTAATGTGATTAATATAAGAAAGACTGTTAGAAATTGTTTCTTTAGTCCCCAGTTTCGAAACATCGGACATCCATCCTTTTAGCCGGTAATACTTCCATTCTATCCCTTTACAGCACCGGCTGTCATGCCTTTCACAATTTCTTTCTCTAACAATAAATAGAACGCTACGATTGGAATAAGAGACATGGTTAAACCAGCCATTTGCGCCCCGTAATTTGTCGTAAATTGACCAGCAAAGCTTGCTAATCCTAGTGGAAGCGTTTGAAGAGCAGGATCATTGATAAGAACTAATGCAAATGAAAATTCATTCCAATTGTAAATAAAATTAAGAATAATCACCGTTGCAAGTGCAGGTCTCGACATTGGTAGAATGATAGACCAAAAGATTCGAAAAATGCCACATCCATCCATAACTGCTGATTCTTCAATATCCTTCGGAAATGCTTTCATAAAGCTTGTTAAAATAAATATCGTGATAGGAAGGTGGAATGCAATATACGGAAAGATTAGCGTTATTGGTGTATTCAACAGCCCAAGATTCCGAATCAAGATAAACATTGGAACTAAAGTGGCATGAATTGGGATAAGCATTCCGAAAATAAAAAAAGTGTACACAACCTTGTTCATTTTGAACGTAAATCGAGATAAAAAGTAAGAAGCAATTGCACCAATCAGAACGGTCGAAATTGTTGCTGCCAAACAAACAAATATACTATTTTTAAAAAGAACCCCGAAGTTTGCTGTATTCCAGGCATTCACGTAATTATCCAATACAAATGTATCTGGCCAGCCAAATTGATCCACTTGGAATTCTTTCTCTGACTTAAAGGAGTTGATCACCATCCAAAGAATCGGATAGGCGTTCACAACTGCGAAAATCGTTAATACTGCATAGATGAGTAGTCGCTTTACACTTCTTTTCTTCTTCGTTTTTTGTGGAGTCTTTTTTAACTCAGATTGGACAACTGTCTCCATATTGTGCCTCCTCTCTAAATCATTTTCTTACCGAAAATTTTGTTCACTAAATAAATAAGAATCAAACTAAAAAAGAAGATGAGCACGGACACAGCACTTCCATATCCATACTGCAATTGGCTAAATGTTTCATTGAACATATAAAGTGCCATTACTTCGGTAGAATGAGATGGTCCACCATTTGTCATGACATAAATTAAATCAAAGGTTTTTAAACTCCCCGCAATACAGAGAATAACTGCTACTATCACCGTATCCCAAATCATTGGAACAATTATTTTCCTTGTCGTCGTCCATTCTGATGCACCGTCTATTTTTGCGGCTTCTAATACTTCTTCTGGAATATTTTGAAGGGCAGCTAAAAAGATGATTAAATAAAGGCCAACAAATTGCCAGATTACCGTAATACATACAGAGATCATCGCTAGGTTCGTATCCCCTAACCAATTTTGAGCCCATCCTTCTAATCCAACTGTACGTAATACTCCGTTTATCAAGCCATCTTCCGAGTTGTAGATGAGACTCCATGTTAAGGAAATAACAACCGTCGATAATACGACAGGCAAAAAGCCAATAGTACGAAATATTTTTAATCCTTTTAGCTTTCGATTTAATAATAAGGCGATAAAAAGTGCAATCGGAACCTGCCCGAAAACTGATGCTAATACAACAAAGATGTTATTCTTAACACTATTCCAAAAAAGTGGATCTTGAAAAATCTCTTTAAAATTAGCTAATCCGACATACGTCATTTCAGAAAAGCCGTCCCACTCCATCACCGAATAGTAAAAGGATTGTAGAATGGGAAGAATGGCAAAAATCACATAGATGATTAGTGCAGGCAGTAACCCTAGAATAATTGCTCCTCTTCTTTTTCCAACTGCGTGCATAGTAAACCTCCTCTCCGAAACGTGGATAGATAGACAGGCTGCTACCCTAGCAACCTGCCTCTTATTCTATTGCTCTTTTTCAGCCTGTTCCTGCATATCTTTTGCTACTTCCTCCGGCGTTTTGTCACCAAGTGTTATCGCTTGAAGTCCATTATTAATAATGTCTGTTAGTTCTGGACTAAGTGTGGCATCATAAACAGGAGCCAGTCCGCCTTGTGCCAGCTTATTTGCCTCTTGAAAGACTTGTGGAATATCCTCTCCCATTTTCACATCTGCTGGTACAATAATGTTTGCTTTCACTAATTGCTGATACATGTCATCACTGTAGAAGAATTTTAGAAATTCCAATGCTGCTTCTTGCTCTTCCTTGGATAAATCACTATTTAGAGCAATCCCGCCTCCTGCAACTCCTGCAATTTTAGCCGGATCTCCGTCTCCCCCTTCAAAGCTAGGAAATGGAGCTACCCCGATATTATCCACGTTTTCCACACTATCTAGCACTGGACCAATTGCCCAAGAACCAGCAAAGTGCATCGCTGCATTTCCAGCATTAAACTCACTTCTCGCTTGCGCTTCATCAATGGTATTCATATCTCCGTTAAAGGCTTTCATAGTAGCGAGTTCTTCAATGACCTTCATCGAGTTGATAAACTGTTCATTTTCAAAGCTTGCTTCTCCACTGATAGCATTTGGTAAGAAATCACTACCTGTAAATCGATCAGCAATCGTAGAAATATAGACAGATTGCAATGGCCAAATCGCTTTATTACCTAATGAAATTGGTGTTTTACCATCTTCATTTAATGCTGTAATGAGTGATTTGAGCTCTTCATACGTCTTAGGAAATTCTTCAAACCCTGCAGCTTCCACCATATCCTTGTGATAGAATATTAAGCTCGTTTCACTGATGTTTCCTGGAATCGCATATTGAACTCCATCATATTGATAGTCTTTCATAATACCCTCTGGGATTTCACCTTCCCAATTGTCTTTTATCGAATCTAGTGAAAGAGTTGCCCCTCCTTTTGCCAATGGAGCGAGTCTTGCTCCTGGCCATACACGGAACATATCAGGTAGTTGATTTCCCGCAGCTTGTGTCCGAAGCTTTGTTTCATACTGATCGTGTGGAATCGCTTCGATCACAACCTCTATGTCATCATGCTTGTCATTAAATTTTTCCACCATTTTTTTATAGGCCGTATTCTCAGGTCGATCCTCTGTCCAGTCATTCCACAATGTTAGTTCGATAACATCACTTCCAGAAGTAGTCTCTCCTTCTCCTCCATTACAGGCTGCCAAAGTTAAAACAGTTATAATGCCTACGAGTAGAATACTTAGCTTTTTCATTTCTTTTCCCCCTTCATTTGATAACGCTTACAAATGATTGTAACAGCTTTCATTTTATTCACTATCCGAAAAATCTATAAAAATATCCGAAAATTTACGATGTTTTTACAATCCTATTTGTTCAGCCAACTTCTTAGAAAATGACGAAATATGTAAAATGAAAAGTTCAAATCTTTTCTTACATCCCTGTTGACAATCCCATATAAGGACAGTAAGATGAATTACAAAATCAATATTCTTATCAAGAGAAGCTAAGGGAACTGGCCCGTTGACGCTTCAGCAACCTCTGACTATGTCAGAAAGGTGCTACCTCCAGCAAGATTTTTTTCTTGAAAGATAAGAGTGCATACATATATGAAAACTGCCCTCTTTTTCATGAAAAGGGGGCTTTTTATATGCTTCAAGATGATCGGAAAATCATCCACACTCTTATAAAAACATTTTATTAGTGAAAGGATGTATCACATGAGTGACATTGTTGTGTTATCTGGAAGTCCATCTGAACAGTCTCGAACAGATATTGTTTTACGTTATTTAGGACATTTATTAGAAAAGGAGAAGCTATCTGTTTCACACATTTCTGTACGGGATATTCCACAGGAGGTTTTATTTCTTGGACAGCACGAAAGCCCAGTTATTCAAGATATTACGGCACTTATCCTTCAAGCTAAAGGTGTAATTATTGGATCTCCTGTTTATAAATCAGCGTATTCTGGAGTGTTAAAAGCACTTATCGATCTTTTGCCACAGGATGTGCTTCAGGATACACCAGTTCTTCCTCTCATGACGGGAGGTAGTGCTGCACATTTGCTAGCCATAGAGTACACTTTAAAGCCGTTACTTGCCAATCTAAAAGGCCAAAACTTAAAAGGAGTTTATTTGCTAGATAATCAGATTAGTAAAGAACTGCTTGAACAACCAATTATAGATGTAGAAATTTTAGAAAGAACTCGGAAACAACTATATTATTTTATCCAAACCGTACAAAAGCAAAGAACAGCCGTATTTCGTTAAGACAGACTTGGATGCAAAAAGAGCCGAATTTTTTTACTTTTCGGCTCTATCCAATCTCTTTATTTAATGCTGTCTTTTTCTTCTTATTGATTAACAAGACTAGTTGTAAGAATGTCGTAGGCAAAAATGTATTTTTATAAGCTAAATACTTCGGTTCCCAAGTACAAGCAAACTTTTCTTTAAATTCCTTCAACCCTTTGAAATTATATAATGAATTTCCATATAGATACGCTAAACGTATGAACTTTTCCGTTGCAAACGAATACTTGCAGCTACCTACGTTCGATAGTGGTGCCATCCCTAAGCTACAGGTTTCATATTCATTTTCTTTTGCCCATTGTAAAATATGAATGAATAGTACATCCATCGTTCCATGAGGACTGTCTTCACGTTTACGCATTAAATCTATATTAATAGTTTCTTTAAAGTCATCAGCAAGTGTTGCAAACGCAACAATTTCATTATTTGCATTGTATAAGATTCCTACATGGAATCTGGATACATATTCTTTACTGAAGGAGACAACGGAGAACGCCTTTTCCTTTTGATCTCCAAGCCATGAATCGGAAACTTCCTTCAACGCTTGTAGTAGTTCGCTTGAGAATGGCGGATTAAGAACTTCGAAACGAAAGCCATTACGTGTGAATTTATTAAACCTTGTCCGCAATTTGGCCCCCTTTTTTCCAGCCAATGAAAAGTTTTGGAGATTGACTTTCCCTTCTTCTCCAAGCTTGATAAATCGATAGCCCGTTTCATGATAATATTGCATGTAGGCAGGACTAACTTGATAAAAAACAGGCTTTAAACCTTGAATTTTACAATACTTGTGAAATTCAAGGATTGCTTCTGGAAGTGAATCCTCCGGTCCAATTGGATCCCCTAATACGACTAATTTATTTGCAATTTTTTTATATACAATTAATACCGTTTGCCTTTGTGCCCAATATACTTCTTTATCATTTAAAAAGAATAGATGAGAGACATGATTGCCTCCATTGAGTTTTAGGAATTCTATCATATGTTTAGAATGAAGGTCCACGCTATTTGCCGATGTTTCCATCTTTGCTGTCAATCTCTTTCCCATGAATAAATCTACCCTCCTGATAAAGTTACCTTACATAAGATACCATATTCCGTACTAGATAGGTAGATATGTTTCATTTCCATTTTCGTCGATTTCATGACATTTAAAGAGAAATTGCTCGTATATATAGACGTTTTAGGTTGACTAGTTGCAGAATTATATATCGTCACCGCTTTTTTGGGGATTACATTTCATAAAAGGGAGAGTTGGTACCTGCTCTAACAGCAGGATTATGGTCATATACCTTATTGCTCATTTTTAACAACGTGAGCCAATATCGACCGTTAAAAAATAAATGGTAAGCTCTTGATTTACTATTATCGTAACCATGTACCAAGGAAAAAGATGATGTAACTATCAAAAAAGGATGGGCTCTATGCCCATCCTATCTCATCACATAATTTGGCTTTTTCATTAAGCTATGTTGACCATCTATAAATCTAACGGTTCCAGACTTTGCTCTCATCACGATAGATTGAGTCTTGGCAATATCTCCCTTGTACTGCACTCCTTTAAGTAGCTCTCCGTCCGTTACTCCAGTAGCAGCAAAGATAGCATCATCGCCCGAGACTAAATCGTTCAATAGTAATACGTTCTCTATGTTTAACCCCATTTTAAAGCATCGTTCAAGTTCTTCTCTATGCTTAGGAACCAATTTCCCTTGCATGTCTCCCCCAAGACATTTCAAGGCTACTGCTGCTAACACGCCTTCTGGTGCACCGCCTTCTCCAATCAATAAGTCAACGCCTGTATGGTCAAAAGCCGTATTAATGGCACCAGCAACATCGCCGTTATCGATTAATTTTATTCGTACCCCGATTCTCCGAAGTTCTTCTATCATACTCAGGTGTCTCGGTCTGTTCAAAATGGTGACGACCACATCCTCTATCTGTTTCCCCTTTGCTTTTGCCACAGCACGTACATTGTCTACAATCGGTGCTTCTATGCTTATTTTCCCCGCTGCTTCTGGCCCTACAGCTATTTTATCCATATACATATCTGGTGCATGTAGCAAATGACCTTTATCCGCAATTGCAACAACTGCTAATGCATTAGAGCCTCCAGTTGCAACAATATTTGTTCCTTCTAACGGATCCACTGCTATATCTACTTTCGGACCATCTCCAGTACCTAGTGTCTCCCCAATGTAAAGCATCGGTGCTTCGTCCATTTCCCCTTCTCCTATGACAACAGTTCCTAGCATTGGAATGGTATCAAATACGTCTCGCATAGCAGTTGTTGCTGCATCATCAGCTTCTGTTTTAACCCCACGTCCTTGCCATCTAGCTGAGGCAATGGCTGCAGCCTCGGTAACTCGGACCACCTCGATTGATAAGCTTCTTTCCACGCTTGGTATCCCCCTCTGATTTAACTCAGATACCGTTAAGGGTTATTTCGACTGATCTTCAAACCGTTTATCTAAATATGTCATAATGATTCCAGCTGTTTCCTCAATCGATTTATTTGACACGTTAATTATCGGACAATTTAACTCTTCCATGATTTTCTTGGATTGCTCCAGCTCTTTTCTCACCTGATCCTCTGAGGCATACTTTGCGTCGTCTGGCAAACCGATGGCTTTTAATCGTTCTTTGCGAATCTGCAATAGATTATCTAAATCCATCGTTAAGCCAATGATGAATGGATTCTTAGCTTCATAAAGTTCCTGTGGCGGTTTGACATCTGGCAAAATAGGTAAGTTTGCTACTTTTATTCCTTTATGTCCTAAGAAAATACTTATAGGTGTTTTAGAAGTTCTTGAAACACCTACAAGCACAACTTGTGCCTTCAGAAATCCTCTCGCATCCCGACCGTCATCATACTTAACAGCAAATTCTATGGCTTCGATTCTTCGGAAATAATCTTCATCCAGTTCATGGCGTAGTCCAGGCAATTGCTTTGGTTCACTATTATACGTGTCTACATAGGCTTGCATTAGAGGGCCCATCACATCAACGGCTTTTATATTTCTATCAATCGCTTCTTGTTTCATTTTTTCTCTTAATTCAGGCTGCACAAGCGTATAAGCCATAATCCCTCCGGTCTTTTGCACTTGATCCATGAGAGAGTGAATTTGATCCTCTGATTCAACATGACCATATCTTCTAATTTGTATAGTTTCGTTTGAAAACTGTCTCATGGTAGCACGAGCTACCGCTTCTGCTGTTTCGCCCACGGCATCCGAGCATACATAAATAATCCGATCTTTATTTGTCACTGATTTCCCCACCTATCCATCTAGACTTCCATTGCTAAATCTACTAGTAATTGTGTCATGTTCGTTTTCGTAATCCGACCAATGACTAATAGGTTGCTATGATTGTCACGTTTTACGACAGGAAGACTATCAACCTGAAAATGAACCATTTTTCGCGCTGCCTCTAGGACGGTGTCTTCTGGGGACACCGTTACGATATTTGGCTGTCTTGTCATCACGAGATGGACTGGCATAGTAGAAGCATTTGGATTTCCTAGCGTGACCTTTAATAGATCTTTACGTGATATGATCCCAACTAAAAAACCATCCTGATTCACGACCATAAGTGTGCCTACATTTTCTAGAAATAACTGGATTACCGCATCATGTACCGATGCCGTTTCTTGAACAACCACGGGAACTCCTTGGATATCTTTAATCAATAACGTGTTTAGTTGGCTACTTATCCCATCTCGTTTCACACTATTTCCACGAAAATACCCCACTTTAGGTTTTGCATCAATATAACCAGTCATAGCTAACACAGCCAAATCGGAACGAATTGCTGCTTTGCTAACACCTAGCATTTCCGCAATTTGTTCTGCTGTAATTGGTTCATTCTTTTGTACAATATCGACAATTTCTAATTGTCTTGCAGAAAACTCTATCATTCCGATCCTCCTGTCCGTGCCTCTTTGAGGTAATCATATAATTCTTTTTCTAGCAACGCAAGAATAGGTCTAGGTTAAAGATAGGGAAGTATTATTAACTTATAATTGGGCCTGCTTGACGAACCGCTTCACTCACGCTTGAAAATCTGCGGAAGTTATCATGAAAATGATTCGCTAATTCTTTCGCTTTTCGTTCAAACGCTATTTCATCCTCCCACGTCTCTTCTGGAATCAATAGCTTATCTGGAATTCCAGGCATATAAGTAGGAACAGCAAGACCAAACACTGGATCTATTCGAAAAGTACCGTATTGTAGGTCCCCATTAAGAGCAGCCGAGATCATCGTTCTCGTAAAATGTAATGGAATTCGTTCCCCCACTCCATATGGTCCACCAGTCCACCCTGTATTCACGAGATAGACCTCTACATCATGCTTTTCTAATTTCTTCCCGAGCATTGTCGCATAGATAGATGGATCTTGTGGCAAAAATGGCTCTCCAAAACAAGTTGAAAATGTCACTTCTGGCTCTGTTACCCCTCGTTCTGTTCCAGCAAGCTTAGAGGTATAGCCTGATAGAAAGTGATACATGGCTTGTTCCTTCGTTAATTTAGAAATAGGTGGTAGGACACCAAAAGCGTCGGCAGTTAAAAAGAAAATGACGTTTGGGTGACCTGTCTTGCTAGGTAGTACCGCGTCCGGAATATGGGTTAGCGGATAAGCGGCACGAGTATTCTCCGTTAATCTTCCACTTGTAAAATCTAGCTCATTCGTATTTGCATCCCGATCCACATTTTCCAAAACGGTTCCGAATTTAATGGCATTCCAAATTTGTGGCTCCTTATCTTTCGTTAAACCAATACATTTAGCATAGCAACCACCTTCCAAATTAAACACGCCATTGTCAGACCAACCATGTTCATCATCCCCAATGAGTTGGCGGCTTTCATCTGCTGAAAGTGTTGTTTTTCCAGTCCCAGATAAGCCAAAGAATAGTGCGGTGTCCCCTTTTTCTTTTCCGACATTTGCAGAGCAATGCATTGGTAAAATCCCTTTTAATGGAAGAAGATAATTAAGGACACTAAAAATAGACTTTTTCATTTCACCGGCATAAGCGGTTCCACCAATTAACACCACTTTTTTCTCAAAAGAAAGGACGATAAATGTTTCCGAATTTGTTCCATCTAGCTGAGGATCTGCTTTTAATCCCGGCAAACAAATCACTGTAAACTCAGGTTCTATTACCGTATCTCGAATAAATAACTGTTGAGCAAATAGATTGTGCCATGCGTATTCGTTAATAACTCGAATCGATAAAGAAGAATGCTTATCTGCTCCCGCCTGACCATCAAAAACAAAAAGCTCTTTATCTGCCATGTAAGTTAATGCTTTTTGATATAAAGAATCAAAATGCTGCTTCGATATCGGTTGGTTCGCTTTTCCCCAAGCGACCTGGTTTACAGTTTGTTCATCTTTTACGATAAATCGATCTTTTGGAGAACGTCCTGTAAACTCTCCAGTAGTCGTAAGGAGCGCACCTGTTTCGGTTAAGCTTCCTTCTTTCCTCCAAACAGAAGCTTGCACCAATTCAGCAATGGAAAGATTGTGATGCATTACAGGTTTGTGTTTATTCATGTATCTTTCAAGTAGATTAACGGAATTCAATATCCCCATTCCTTTCTTCAGCAGGTGTACAATCATCAGAGCATTTAGAATAGTAGGTCATCACTTTATCAGAATGAAACGTATCCATTTCACAATCACAGTGTTTACAAACGATTAACCCCATCTCAGGAAGACTTTTGAAGGTTGCCACTTGCGTATCTCTCCTTTTGAATATAGTCAGCAAGTTCCATAACTCTAGTTGCATACGCCCATTCATTGTCGTACCAAGCTAATATTTTTAATTGGTTTCCTCTTACTTTCACCGAAGGTCCGTCAATGATGGCAGACATGGAAGCTCCAATATAATCGGTGGAAACTAGAGGAATATCTGTCCAATCCAGAATACCTGCCAAACTTCCTTCTGCCGCTTGAATAAACATCTTTTTCACTTCTTTCACTGTCGTCTTTCTATCAACCTCAATTGTTAAGTCAAGCAAGGATACATCTTCCGTTGGTACGCGGATTGCTGTCCCTTCAAGCTTACTCGCCAGATGAGGGAATACCCCTTGAAGCGCCTTACCGATACCCGTTGTCGTTGGAATAATGGATTGGGTACACGATCGGGCTCTTCTCAAATCTTTATGAGGATTATCCAAATGGTTTTGGTCGGAAGTATAAGAGTGAACCGTAGTCACCCAACCTCTCTTAATTGAAAAAGCTTCATCCAAGACTTTCAATATTGGTACGACACAATTTGTTGTACATGATGCTGCGGATAGGAATCTATCCTTTTCTGGATTGTACATCTGATGATTGACTCCCATCACAACGGTCTGATCCATTTCTTGACCAGGCGCTGTGATAAGAACGGTGGATGCACCTGCTTCCGTATGTTTTTCGGCCCCAGCTCTGTGATTAAATTTTCCAGTCGAATCAATGACAAGATCCACTCCAAAATCTTTCCATGGAATCTTTTCTGGCTCTCGAGAATACGCAACCTGTAAAACGCTTTCATTAATTGTAATAGAATGCTCCGTTGCCTGAATATCTACATCCCACGTTCCATGTACCGAGTCATATTTCAGCAAATGTGCAATTGTTTCAGCTGGATAGGTGCTGTTAATTGCTTTTAATTCCTTTCTCATCACCGGATTCGACATTATAGCGCGGACTAATAGCCTTCCAATTCGCCCCATCCCACTTATTCCAATACCCTTTTCCAAATTCCCATCCCTCCTTTGATGGTAAATAGTATATCACAATTAATAATTAATGTTCATTAATTAACCAAAAACAATTATAAACAGTACATTTTTACTAAGTTAATGCTATAAGACTACATTTGAGCACAAAAAAAAGACCATCATTGGTCTTTTTTCCCTCGTTCATTGTCCTTAGGTCTTTTTATTATGTCTCGTTGATCCAATAGCAACTCCAAATGCGACACCTAGCGCAATCCCCACTCCCATATTATTCATCGCCGCTCCAATCGCAGTGCCGATTGCTATCCCAATCACCATCCAGACTGCGACCCTATCCCCCTTCTTATTTTGCGTCACAAACTCCACTCCTTACTCCAGTCTTTAGTAAGTAGTACGCCTTAAAAAGAGAATAGATTCGCTTAACCAATGAAAAGCTATCAGCTTTTCTAATTATCACTCCACTGTAAATTCCGTTGAAACTTTATACTTCTTTCCTTCTTTAGGTGTCATCCAAGCCGTTAACACATAATCACCGGACGAAAGGCCAAGTTGGTTTAAATCTAAGGTGTAGGATAATTCTTCAGCCTGTTTGATTTCTTCTTCTCCTAAAGCTTGTATAAAAGAAGCAGTGCTTGAATATAAATAAACCTGTTTGCCTTCCTTCGTTTCAACAGAAAAATCATAGCGTTGTGAACTAGTAAAGTCCAGTTTGACTGGTTTTTCTGTCTGATTTTTAAGCGTGTACACATACTGTAATGGTGCCACTTCTCGTAGCGTAGCTTCTACTTCTCCTGCCACAATCCCTTCACTCCCTTGATCACCAGAACCATTTACTTTTTCTCCAGCTGGTAACGGTTGTATAGGCTGTTCCTTTGAATCAGAATCCGCATTCGTTGTTCCACAGGCGGAAAGAATGATGAGAATCCCTAACATGGTTAACCATTTTTTCATGAATAACGTCCCTTCTTTTCTATTTGTTATAGAATCTGACGTTTTCTCTTAAAATATGTTACATATTATTAGAATTCTGCTACTTTTTTGTGTTTTCTTTCCTGTCCGAAAAATAGAAGTACGAAAAAACCAATTCCTGTAAATAAAATACAAATCGTAAATACGTTTTGATAGTCAAATAAACTAGAAAAGTAACCGAATAGTAAAAAGCCTAGTGTCGAGCCAATTTTTTGTGCATTCATATAAAGTGTTGTAGCTGTACCCGGCTCTTTCGGCAAAAAGTTTTGAAAATACGTAACTGCCAATCCTGCCGTAATCGCTACGTTAGCGGCACTTAAAATTTGTAAAGGATAGATTTGCCATGGCTCAGTAACATTCCAAATTAAGAAAAAATAAGCGAAGGAAAAGAAAAATCCTAGTTTTATCAATTTGCCTAAGTCCCATCTTGTTGCCATAATCCCGAACATAATCATAAGTGGAACTTCGAAAACAGGAGGTACACTAAAAATGACTCCTACATGTGCTTCCGTCCCTCCAAGTGTCTTCGTAACGAACTGCGGGATATTTTGCATATTAATAGTTGTTGCAGCGTGTAGTAAAAACATTGCTATGATGTTCGCAAATATGTGCGGCCGAAGCATGAACTTCCCTAACATAACTTGCTTCCCTGTCATATCCACTTTTTTGGGTTCATCCTTCAAGAAAACGAAGATAGCAAAAATACACAGTAAAAAGCCTAACGAAACTAACATAAACAGCCCTTCGAAATCCATTACGACTAATATCCATCCCGCAAAGGCAGGACCAACAGTCCAAGCTAATGCTGTAAACATACGGAATACATTCATGACATAAGGTACTTCCTTTTTGGGAACATCTGATTGCTCAAGTACCTCACGAGCATGAGCCCACAATTGAGGCATGGTAGCTGATGCAATTCCCAGTAGAAAGAATCCGATGAAACAAAGTATATAGTAATCCCGAACGTACGCAAATCCTAAGTAACCAGCAATCGCTGCAACAGATGAAACAATTAAAATGAGTTTTCGACTCACATTTCGATCGGAAAGCTTTCCTATATACGTACTAATTACGACGCCACCGATTGCCATGATTGTCATAAAGATCCCATAAGCTACATTACTCATCCCCACTTCATCTAATCCAAATATAGATGAGAATGGAATAAATAACGAGGTGGCCAACCCGAACATAAAGTTTAACATAAGCAAAATGGGAAACGTCGGGATTTTCCAGACCAGTGATGTTCGATTTTTTATAGAGCTTATTAGTTTTGCTTGCACATGTATCATCCTATCTAATCTCTTCAATATATATATGGTTTCTAGATATCTCCGTTCTTGCGACTACACAATTCTCCTACCTTGCTGTGCTAACGCATAATAAATACCATGCTGCAAGGTTTGAAAACAATTAAACTCTCTAAATTGAATAGGTTGTTTGCTAATAACTTGACTCAATTTAGGCGAAATTCCAACAAGTACCGTTTCTGTCCCAATTAAGGATGCCGCTGTACCAAGTCTACCTATCAAATGGGTTGTAAGTTCCCCCGAATCTTGGTCTAACCCGGTTAAGTCCAAGATTAGATAGCTAGCTTGATAGGCTGGTAAATTTTCTAGCGTTTTTGTTACAAGCTCCTCAGACCGTTCTTCATCGTATTTCCCAATTAACGGGACGACAACAATCCCATTTAACACTGGAATAATTGGAGAAGAGAGTTGCTTTACGAGATCTTTTAGTTCTCTCGTTTTGTTTTCCACTTCGGCTTCTAATTGTACAATATGATCTAATTCTTTTTTTCTAGAAAGATTATGTATATTTTCCGTAATCGTAATATCAGAAGGAAAATAGTTTATTTTCGTGTCCTCGTGCCCTTCCAATTGGAAATATTCCACCTCATACCAGACATTTGTCGCGAATAGTCCCGAAAAAATCCCAGCAAAATGGCCTGGAAGAAAACTTCCTCCTGTTGTTTTTTCTTGTGCAACATTAATCTTATGTTCCCAGCTATCCTTTAAATAGACTGTCAAGGTATGCGCTTCTCGGTCCAGATTTTCAATTACGATATTTCCCCATCCCGCGGATGCATAAGTTGTCGTAATAAGGGTTGCAGCTTCTTGTACACTTACGTGTTTCATTTTTTCAAAATAGTCCCCAACAACCATCCCTTGTCGATAACCCGTTGTTTCTAATACTAACCTTGAAGCTTCTTCGCCTGAAATTTCTTCAATCGTGTCAAAAAAAGCTTTCATAGCACTTGAAATCCAAAAAAGAACCGCATCCTGTCCTTCAAAGTTAAATAAGCCTTTATCTAACTTCCAACTAAAGTCAAGTCCCCCAACGCTTATTTGATCGTTTACACTCAATATAAAATCCCCCTTTTATTATGTAAGTCACACTGTTTAAAAAATCCGTCCAACCACCATTTTCTCATTTTTCTCCTCCGGAGGATAGAAAATTACATTATTTGAAAAAGTTCGGATTCTTTGACTCATTATTGGGGTAATTATACTATTAAGTCGTTACCTATCGAATTTGGAGGTGATTATTCTATGATCACGTTTGAAAACGTAAAAAAAACGTATAATGACGGTACTGTAGCCGTTGACGATATCTCTTTCACCATACCGACTGGGAACTTAGTTACTTTGATTGGTCCTAGTGGATGTGGAAAAACAACGACAATGAAGATGATCAACAAACTAATTCCTTTAACATCAGGTCGGATATGGATGGATTCAGAAGATATTGCACAAAAAGAGGCTGTGGATCTTCGAAGAAACATCGGATATGTCATCCAACGGATTGGACTCATGCCGCACATGACCATCGAAGAAAATGTTTCGATTGTTCCAAAGCTTAAAGGGTGGCCAAAGGAAAACTATCAAAAGAAAGTGGACGATTTATTAGATTTAGTTGGCCTAGATCCTTCCATCTATAAAAAAAGGTATCCTCTAGAATTAAGCGGTGGTCAACAACAACGAATTGGTGTAATTCGAGCACTTGCAGGAGATCCCCCTATCATACTTATGGACGAGCCATTTAGTGCCTTGGATCCAATCAGTCGGGAACAGCTTCAAGAGGAGCTAAAACTGTTACAACAAACGATACATAAAACGATTGTGTTCGTAACACACGATATGGATGAAGCAATAAAAATTTCGGACAAAATGGTCGTCATGAAAGACGGTAGACTCGAACAAATGGGGACACCAGCCGAAATCTTACATTCGCCATCCAATGAATTTGTGCGTTCTTTTTTAGGAGAAGACCGTATCAAAAAAGCACAACAAACATTCTCTCTCTACAAATCTGCCAAAACGGTTATGAAGCAGCTAGATTTGGATAAAAAATGGAACGAGCTTCCTAGATTACATCAAAATACGAGCCTTCAAGAAGTGTTAAAAACGATGCTTATTCAGCAAGTCGATACAGTTGGCATCGAAAATGAATCGAACCAATTGATTGGTATCATAGAAAAAGATGACTTACTCTATGTCATTGCTAATCTCCAAGAGGGGGTGTATTAAAATGGTAGCTTTGCACGTTTTTTGGGACACAGTCCTATCTAGACAAGACCTTATTATAGAAGGGTTTATAGAGCATCTTTATCTATCATTCATTGCCATTATAATTGCGGTTGCAATCTCACTCCCACTTGGTATTTATATTTCTAGAAAACAAAAGGTTGCAGAAATATACATTGGAATTACAGCGGTTCTTCAAACGATTCCGAGTCTTGCATTATTTGGTTTTTTAGTACCAATATTAGGAATTGGCGCAAAAACCGCACTTGTAGCGCTGGTCATCTATGCGCTTCTTCCTATATTACGAAACACATATACAGGGATAACTGAAGTTGATGAAGGAATTATTGAAGCAGGGGAAGGGATGGGAATGACAAAAAGACAGGTTTTATGGAAGATACAACTCCCACTTTCCCTTCCTTTTATGATGGCTGGAATTCGAACCGCAACCGTCTTAACAGTTGGGGTCGCCACACTTGCAACGTTTGTAGGTGCAGGTGGTTTAGGCGATGTAATCTGGAGAGGACTCCAATCCTGGAATAATAGTTTAGTTCTTGCTGGAGCCATACCAGTTGCCCTTCTAGCTTTATTATTTGATTTTGTGTTAAAAATATTAGAGAAAAAAGTAACACCGAAAGGAATTAAATCGTAAAGGAGCGAGCAAGATGAAACATATCAAAATTGTAGGAATAGCACTTGTCCCTTTTCTTATAATCTTATTAGCTGCATGCGGAGATATGAAAGAAGATTCAGCCTCTAATAAAGAACCACTAGTTGTATCCGGAAAAAACTGGACAGAACAATATATACTTTCACAAGTGCTAGCCATTTATATTGAAGAAAATACAGACTATGATGTTGATTTACGAGACGGATTAGGGGAAGTTGCCATTTTAACGCCAGCATTAGAAAACGAAGAGATTGATATGTATGTAGAATATACTGGTACTGGCCTAGAAGCTGTACTGAATGAACAAGCTAAGCCTGGAGAATCTAGTGAAAGCATCCTAAAACGAGTTAGAGAAGGATATGAAGAAACCTATAACTCGACATGGTTAAAGCCACTAGGGTTTGAAAACAATTATACGCTTGCCTATACAGAAGATGCAGACTTTGAAGCAGAAACCTATTCGGATATTGCTGCTCTTTCTAATAATCTTTCATTCGGTGCGCCACATGCCTTTTATGAGAGAAAAGGTGATGGGTATGAAGCATTTAAAGAAGCTTATGGATTTGAATTCTCTCAAACGGAAAGCTTTGACCCTAATGTTATGTACCAAGCACTCATTAATGGGGAAATAGATGTAATCCCTGCTTTCACTACAGATGGTAGAATTGAACGGAATAATCTCCAAACAACCGAGGACGATAAAGGATTTTTTCCTAAATATGATGCTGCTATCGTGATACGTCAAGAAATCTTAGACAGCTATCCTGGGTTAGAAGAAACGCTTAATGGCTTAGCTGGACAGATCTCCGAAGAAGAGATGCAAGCGATGAATGCAAAAGTGGATATAGATGGTGCCAAGTATGAGGAGGTTGCTCGAGAGTTTTTGCAATCGAAGAATTTAATCTCTAAGTAACAAAAAAGTTCTGTTAGGTGATTCTCTTTCTAACAGAACTTTTTTGTTCCATATTCTTTATAATATGGAACAATAAACCGATACATGAAGCATAGGAGGTGACAGCATTGGACGTAGCGGCATTATCGATGGCCATGAACCAAGCTTCCCTAGGTCAACAGGTAGGTATCGCATTAGCAAAAAAAGCGATGCAAACTTCCGAGCAAAACAGCTATCAATTACTCCAAATGATGGGTGCCCCGACACCAGAACACCCAGATTTAGGAAATTTGGTTGACCTTAAAGCGTAATAGTAGAAAAGAGGCTGGGACAAAAGTATAGTAAGCAATGAAAAAACGAACAATTATAAATAGTGCCTATCCCCGCTCTGGAAATATATACGCTTTCCGCGGGCGGCTGGTGAGCCTCCTCGCGCTGACGCACGGTGGGGTCTCACCGATGCTTTTTTCCGCTGGAGTCTACGTATGTTTCCGGAGCTAGAATAGGCTGTTGTTCGGCTTTTCGGCTTATCCTTTTCGTTATGTCCCAATCCCTTTTTTCTGCTTAATCTAACAATAAACAAATGTTTAGGAAGCTTATTTTTTATCTAGCTAACTAATATCCCATTTTGTGGTAATTCAATTTGAAAATGGGTACCTTCCGCTGAACTTTCCACCACATAAATATTCCCTAAATGTTCGATGACCGTCTTCTTGACAAATGGAAGTCCTAATCCCATTCCCTTTTCATTAAAAGAAATAAATGGGTCAAAAATACTCTCCCAATTTTCCTTAGGGATTCCTTTCCCTGTATCCTTCAAATGAATAATGATTCGTTCTTCTTTCATTTCCGTGCTAATCTGTATCTCTCGCTTTTCTCTTTCACTTGGCATTGCTTCAATGCTATTCTTTATCATATTGATAAATACTTGTTCCAAGTTAGTCCTATTCACATATGCATGCAGGGGTTTGTAATGGTTTGTGAACTTAATGTCTACTCCATGCTCAGCCAACATTTCGGAGGAAAAGCTAATAGATCTCCGTATAATTAGCTCCAAGTCCACTTTATCTAACGAGATTGCAGATGATTTCAAATATTCTTTGTAATTGTTAGATAAACCTTCCAAATGCTCTGAAGAACTTTTAATCATTTCTAAAGCACCTTTTCCCCGCTGAGTGAGGCTTTCACTATCGTCTAGTACTTTAGCAAAGCCTTTGATGATTTGATTGGTATTTTTCACTTCATGGATGAGACTGCCGGCCAGGTTTCCTGTATAATCTAATTTTTTCTGTCGTTCCATCAATTGATAGTAGTTAAATTTTAAACGTGTGTTCATCTTGATAAATTCGTGAACGATTAGTGTAGAAAAAATAACCACCCCAATACTGCTAGATACTACTCCTAATTTTGGTACGAAGTTTAAAAAACCACAAACGATCAAAAATGTTGAGTAAATACTAAACGATTTTAAAAAAACCTTCATGCTTGAATCAATTAGTTTTCTAGTCGTCAAATAAACAACAATCATCATCAGAACAAAGCCACTCATGTGAACGATATACACCCAGGACATTACACCATAGACAGGAAAGTAATGGTGTATCGGTAAAAAATCGGTTCTGGATGCTTCCAAACCTCGAATTCCTAATGGCGTCCAGTGTATGAGGTACACTACAGCACTCCAACCTATCAAAAAGGTAAGCACCTTTTTATCGAAAATTCGAATTAGAACTTTCCAAAGCCAACTCCCATCTTTTAACATCGCCGGCTCATTTTTCATAACTCGATAGGCAATGAAGAACACAATTGGTACCGAAAAAGTAGGTCCGAGCCTAAAAAGTTTAAACAAGGTTAGAATGGTATCTTCTTCTAATATCCCTTTAAAATATAAGATGCCGACATCCATCTGCCAAACCATGATTAGAATCATATATATACATAAGGCAGTTGATAGAATGGATTCTTTGTAAATGTTCCGCATGCTCAGGGCTAGAACTAACGGAATGAATCCAATTGTACCAATTAATATCCCAATAATCGTGGTGTTCCCCCCCTATCTGTTTACCTATGATTATATTTCTTTATATAAGCACATGCATTATTCCCACCATATCCATGGTTCGTAATAGCAACTTCTTTAACCTCTTGGTAGACCGTCTGAGTTACCACATTCATACTTTCATACCCCTTCTTATCTGTTCGAATAGTAGGTGGAATAAATCCATGCTCCAGACTCAACAATGTTGAGATAACCTGTAATATTCCAATTGCTCCAAATGGGTTTCCGTACATACTTTTTATCGATGTATAAGGAATCTTATGGTCGAACAATGTCTTTGAGCATTTTTCTTCTATTTTATCATTTATTTGTATCCCAAGAGCTTGGCTATTTATATAATCTGGTGTTCGGTTCATTGTTACTTCCTTTAATGCAGCTAGCATTTGCTCTCCTGACTCGTCTAAAGAGAAAATATAGATGCCGTCGTTATTGGATACAATATCCACAATCTCTCCACGAATGTCTGCAGATCTGTGGACTGCATCTTCTTCCCTTTCCAAAATAACCGCACCAGCTGCTTCCGCCATTGCAAATCCAGCACTATCGGAATGGAAAGGAACCGCACCATCCTCTAACCCTTGATTTAAAGGCAACACTCTTGTTTTTGAAAATGCATACGTGGTCGGAGGGCAAATCGGTGTATCGGATCCTCCAACAATAGCCACGTCAATTTTCCCACTCTTCAAGTAAACCATTGCTTCTTCCACAGCTTCTAAACTTGACGTACAACCAGTTGTAATGGTTTTGACCATCCCTTTTAGGCCAATTGAATGGGCAATAGCAGCAGAAATAGAGTGTGTGTTTGCATAATGGGAAAAAACAAGCGGCACCTTTCTGTAATTGTCTTCATTAGCTTGTTTAATAGCATCTTGATACAATTCTTCCCCAGTCGCTCCTAAAGATACACCGAAGAATAATCCCACTTTCTTTCCTTCCAAGTCTATTCTGGCAGAGTTTATTGCCTCTTTTGTAGCTTTTATCCCCATCTTTGTTACTCTAGGCAATCTTTTTTCTTTTTTATCTAATTCAAATTCTTCTAATCCTTCACGAATATAGCCAACGATATTAGATTCATCTTTTGGCCCGGCTCCTTCTTCCAATTCTAACGCACAATTTCCTTGTTCTAAATTCTTCTTGTACGCGTCTATGTTGATAGTATTAGGAGCTAAGACTCCATAACCAGTACATACAATTTTCATTTTACCTCTCCCCTTGCTTATGTACTAATTTCACGGTTATTATAGCACAATCTACTAAGCAACTATTATCCATACGTGATTTTATACCTATAATACAATCATTCTAAAGTCCTATCCTACGCGCGGAAATATTACCAAATAGTTTACTATAAATAGACATACTAGTTTCTTAAATTTTTCTAAAATTTTCTATAGTACATGTATTCACCATGATTAAGCCACTCGAAAAAATTAGTTTATTTTCAACTTCTTGTTGCTTATTAACGCATACGACCTACTACATACTTCTAGCTCTCATTGAGCCTTTGCATGGTTATGGCATTATGCAAAAGGTAGAGGAAATGAGTCACGGAGAAGTAAAGCTGGGGCCAGGTACTCTTTATGGTGCGCTCTCTAAGTTAGAAAAGCAACGGATTATTGAGAAAGTAGCGGATATAAAAGAAGAAAGAAAAAATGTTATCAAATTACAAGCTTAGGTAAAAAAATAATAAAGCTTGAGTACAAACGTTTGTTTGACTTAGTGTCTATCAGCAAAACTTATATCGATTCAGTTGGAGGAGAAGACAATGAATAAAAAAATATTTAAAATTTTTTGGGTCTGGCAAAATGATGCAGAAGAAAACTGGCTCAGGAATATGGCTAATAACGGATGGGATTTCATTCGTTATAATTGGTTTTTTTATACATTTAAAAGAACAGAACCAAAGGATTATGTATATAAATTGGATTATAAAGGAAACCGAAAAAATGATGTGGCAGAGTATATAAATCTTTTTGAAGATGCTGGATGGGAGCACGTAGGACGTTTCCAAGATTGGTATTACTTTCGTACCAATGCTTCATTACATAAAGAGACACCAGACATTTATTCACATCTTGAATCAAAAGTTAAAAAGTACAAAGATTTATCCAATTTTATATTAAATGTGTTAATTGCTGTACTTACCATTTTCTTTACGATCGTACTACCAGCTAAATATGCGTACGTGTCCATCTTACAGATTCTTTATGTCATTCTAATCCTCTTAAATGGCTTTTCCTATGTCCGATTACTAAGAAAAATCAGAAGAATGGAGCGTACACATATTTAAATGCAAAAAAGCCAAGAACCCTTTCGGTTCCTGGCATTTTACTATAGTTCTTCCTTCCCCTCTGTCCCATTGATAGAGTAACTGGCTGTAATCTCCGCATTTAAGGAATGAGAAACGGAGCAATACGTATCCATCGATAGTTTGATCGCACGAGCGACCTTATCCTCCGGCAGCTCTCCCTCCAACGCATAATGAATATGAACCTTCGTGAAGCGTTTAGGATGCTCTTCTGCTCGACTACCTTCTATCTTCATCTCAAAAGATGTAGGATCTAACCGCATCTTTTTCAAAATAGAAATAATATCAATTCCCGTACATCCTGCTACCGCATTTAGAAGTAATTCAGTAGGCCTAGCACCTGTGTTTTCTCCTCCTACTTCTGCAGAGGCATCCATATTGATTTCATGTCCGGATGGTGTTTGACCACTAAAAGCCATTTTATCCTTCCATTTCACCGCAAATTCCATACAAATAGGCTCCTTTCAATGGCAATTTTGTATCGATGATTTACTTGCCATTATTATAGTTTCCTACTTATAAATTGCCAATAAATCTGCCTCTTCATTCCTCAATATTTATATCTTTTCTTCTGTCTGCATACCAGTAATAAAAATCGTTTGCTATAGATTGAGGAACATCATCCAGCCCAGAATATCGGATAGGATTTGCACGGTTCTTCGTTAATATAGAAGCAAGACGCAACTTACGTTGTACTGGACCTCTCGATACAGTTACACCTATTACTTTATCTCTTTTTGTCATGAATAGTGTGGTAGAAAACGATCCTGTTTTCATTTGGATAAATGGTCCACGTAACACATAGCGAGTATGAAAATAATCCAGCACTCTAGACAAGTAGATAACAACGAATAACAAGATCGATCCCATCCACCAAAAACCATCTAAACCTAGAAAAGCAGGTTTCCAGAAAAAAAGAACAATGACAACGATAATCCAGAACCAACTTGGTCTCATTAGTCGAATCCATAACGATTGTTTAGGAAGTCTCTCCATCTCTTCCACAATATTATAAGATGGCAATATATCTGAGATTATTCCGTATGCTCGATGAATTGGTAGAAAAGGATATAATGTGTTTACTTCTAACTTATCATTGATGGAATTACTAGTACTTGTTAGCTTAACTTCTGCTAGACCAAGAATTCGCTTCATGAAGGACTGTGATACTTCAACAGCTTGCACCTTTTCTTTTGAGATAGAAAAAGCCGTTTCATCTAGGATTCCTTTTTTAATATAGATTCGGTCTGAATCGGAAGAAATCTCATATTTTCCGTATTTTATATACGTGCGAATAATTCCATACGCTAAGGATGAAACAATAATTATGAAAACAACGATAGTCGTAATCCACCAGGAATGGATAATGATATAAAAAAGCCCCTCTGCTTGTTTATCCAGATCAAAAATGTCATCTATATTTGTATAAACAGATATAAGTAACGGAACGAACACAAGAAAGCTTAAAGATGAGAATGCCGCTTTAAAAGTATCCTTCTTCGTTGGTGTAAAGTGAATCGTTTTATGTAATGAAGGCTCTTGATTCTCTAAAACTTGTTCTTCTCCTTCTTGATCAACATTAGTATCAAATTGCTTTACCTGTGCTTCTAAACGATCTGCTTCTGCCTGAGTTATAACTGGAAAATCAACAGATGATTCCTCATTATTCATGCCCGTCTCAAAATGAATGGATGTCACTTGAAAAAGTCGATGAAAAAAAGAAGTATGTCGATTTATATTTTGGATTTTTGTAAAAGGAACTGTTTGCTTAGATTTCACAAATAATCCTTTATTAAGATGGAATGCTCTTTCATCGACCTGGTACGTTTGCACGAACCATCTAAAGATGATAGATAAGAACGTTAGAATAAAAATGGCCAAAAAAACAATTCGACCGTAAAACACATAATCAGCATCAGACCCTGCTTTCAAGACAAACAAATACACAATAAAAACAATAGAGCTTCTAATTAATTTTACAATTTGGAACAAAATAAGAAGAGGATGGTAGCGTCTCGTTTCTGACATTTACTCTACCTCCTTCACCTTTGCATATATAGCAATTTGATCACGGAGATCCTGCGCAATTTCTTTTGATATTCCTGGAATACTGTGTGATGACCCCATCGTTTCGATGGAAATGGAATAAAGTCCATACCTTTTCATTAATGGACCTTGCTTAGTAGAAACAGCCTGGATTTTGGTCATCGGAATAAGTTCTCTTTCTTCTGTAATCGCTCCATGTTTTAATTGTAAGAACTCCTCATTTACATCATATCCCCAAGTCTTATGTAAAATGATTGGTTTAATCCCGATTCCCCATATCGCGAACAGAACAGATACAATCAATAATATTGTTAGTCCCCACCCTATCCATTCCAACCAATCAAATCGATTATCTAAGAAAAATAAAACACCTAACACCAAAAACCCTATAAGATTCTCAATTATTTCTCGTATTACCCATACTTTCTTTATGTTTTCAGATAATGATTTGCTTGGCTCTTTAATGAAATGTTCCATGACTACCTCCTTATAAACAGGAATATTATCCCAATGTTTAAAATAGCACGGAACATTCATTATGTCACCATCATAATCCAAATATTATTTAAAGTTTTCAGTCATATTGCTTCTCAATACAAATCATGCCTATCCAGTACACCCCCTTAATTCTACTGTTACAACTCCAAAAAAAATCCTCTAAAAGAGGATTTAAAATTTATACGTCATTACTATGATCTTTTATATTTCCAATCTGCTTACGCACATTGTGTAATTGCTCAAAAGCTTGTTGAAACTGCGGATTTTCTGTTGCTTCTCTACCTGATTGGTCTTTTGCTTGTTGCAGCTGCTGTTCTATTTGTTGCAGCTGACCAATGGCTTGGTCTATTTCCTGTGTATTTGCACCATTAGCCCGAATGACTGCTTCTTGTGCATCTTTTATCTGCTGACTCGCTTGTTGCAATTGTTGATGTAGGTTCTGAGACATAGTATGTACCTCCAATGCATGTATATTTTTTACTTCCATTAGTTTTCCTAATGAAGCGTGAATTTATGTATTTTATCTGCAAGCCATTCTTTAAAAAATAATTTTCCTTTCCATCAATAGCACGTATATTTTCGCTTACATCAAGTGTTCATAACTCCACCTTTTCATTCATCCTCACGATATGATTTGTAAAAAATCTGAAGTTTCTATTGACAATAGCTATCAGTCACTTATAATTTGCACTAAGGAAAAACTTTTAATCTAATCTATATTTATTGTGTTACGCAATAAGTATTGCTATACTGAACATATTTAGTGTAATGGCATACTTTGTTCATTAGAGACTTGAGAAAGGTATAAGTGAAATTGATATAAAGGAGAGATCAAAATGTTACATCCTGCTATTTTTATTAAAGATTTACATGTTTCCTATTACGGAAATGAAGCCGTGAAAGATGTTAGTCTGTCTGTTGACCCAGGACACCTAGTTGGCATAATCGGGCCAAACGGTGCCGGAAAATCAACCTTTTTGAAAGCAATGCTTCAGCTTATTCCACGTGATAAAGGAGAAGTTCAGGTATTAGGTCATGAAATGAAAGACGTTCGCCAAAAAATCGCCTATGTTCCGCAACGAAATGATATTGACTGGGATTTCCCTATTACGGTTTTAGAAGCTGTACTGATTGGTACGTATCCACATTTGAGGTTGTTCCGTCGTCCGAAGAAACAAGAAAAACAGTGGGCAATGGAATGTTTACAACGTGTGGGTATGCAAGAATTCAGTAAACGACAGATTGGAGAATTATCCGGTGGGCAGCAGCAAAGGGTATTCTTGGCCAGAGCGCTGGCACAAAAAGCCGAATTATTCTGTTTAGATGAACCTTTTGTTGGTGTGGATATTTCAAGTGAAGAAACCATCGTAAATATTTTAAAAGAACTATGTTTACAAGGAAAAACAGTCATTGTAGTCCACCATGACTTAAGTAAAGCAAACGATTATTTCGACAAGCTAATCCTACTTAACAAAGAATTAATAGGGTTTGGAAGTGTTCGTGACGTATTTAAGCCAGATGTCATTGAAAAAGCATATAAAGGACATTTTTCCTTTATGAATGAGATGGGAGTGACTATGTAATGGAATTTATCGATGCCATTATGCATTATGGATTTTTACAAAAAGCGTTATTAACATCCATAATGGTCGGAATTATTTGCGGAGTAATCGGATGTTTTATCATTTTGAGAGGCATGGCGCTCATGGGCGACGCAATATCTCATGCGGTACTTCCAGGTGTTGCTATCTCTTATATGTTAGGGATTAATTTCTTTTTTGGGGCTGTTATTACTGGAATCGTAACGGCTATTGCAATCGGGTTCGTCACTCAGAATAGCCGAATAAAGCATGACACTTCGATTGGAATTATGTTCACAGCAGCGTTTGCTTCCGGAATCATTATTATCACGATGCTTAAGAGTAGTACTGATTTATACCATATTTTGTTCGGGAACGTCCTAGCGGTACGATCTTCGGATATGTGGATTACGTTAGGAATTGGAGTTTTTGTATTACTTGCTGTTTATTTGTTCTATAAAGAACTATTGGTTACATCCTTTGACCAAACGATGGGGGCAGCGTACGGATTACCAGTTCGTCTTATTCACTATTTTCTTATGACACTATTGACTATGGTGACTGTAGCTTCTCTACAAACAGTTGGAATCGTACTAGTAGTTGCGATGCTCATCACACCTGCAGCGGCTGCTTATCTATTAACGGAGCGGTTATGGATTATGATTTTTATTTCTTCTGGTATTGGAATCATTTCCGCTATTGTTGGTCTTTATTTTAGCTTCACCTATAACCTAGCATCTGGTGCAACCATTGTTCTCGCATCCACTGCAATTTTTATTCTCGTTTTCTTATTCTCTCCTAAACACGGAGTGATATGGAAAACACTAAAGGCCAAACGAAAAAGAGCTTCATTAGCTTAAAAAAATTTTTACAAAAAGGGAGAGTTTTAACATGTTTAAAAAAGGCTTACTATTTTTACTGACGTCGATTTTTGCCATCACCCTATTATCAGCTTGTGGAAATACGAAAGACGAGTCCACGGAAGCAGAAGCAGAATCTAGTGATGATAAGGTTCAAGTCGTAACTACTTATTCTATCGTTTATGATATTGTCAAGAACGTTGGCGGGGATTTAGTGGACATCCACAGTCTTGCTCCTATAGGCTCGAACCCGCATGAATACGATCCACTGCCAGATGATGTTCAAAAAACAACAGATGCAGATGCCGTCTTTTATAACGGACTAAACTTAGAGGCAGGAAATTCATGGTTTAACAAGTTAATGGAGACCGCTGGGAAATCTGGAGATGACGCTCCTGTTTTCCGTATGAGTGAAGACGTAGAGCCTATGTACCTCACAACAGAAGGCAATGAAGGAGAAGAAGATCCTCACGCATGGCTAGACGTAGAAAATGGAATAAAATACGCAAAAAATGCTCGCGATGGGTTAATCAAAGTAGATCCAGATAACGAGGACGTGTATAAAAAGAACACAGAGGAATATATCGAGAAACTACAAAAGCTTCATGAAGAAGCGGTTGCTGCATTTAATGAAATTCCAGAAAAGGAACGAGTACTCGTTACAAGTGAAGGAGCTTTCAAATATTTTAGTAAAGCGTATGGGTTCCAAGCAGAGTACATTTGGGAAATCAATCAAGAAAACCAAGGAACACCTGATCAAATTACTAGAATTGTAGATATTATTAACGAAAAACAAATCAAAGGTTTATTTCTTGAGACGAGTATTGATCCACGAAGCATGGAAGCTGTTTCCGCTGAAACTGGTGTAGATATCATGGGCAAAGTATTTACAGACTCCCTCGGTAAACCTGGTGAAGATGGAGATACGTACATTGACATGATGAAATGGAACATGAATACGATTAAAGAAGGATTAACGAAGTAATGGTTGCAGACACCTTATCTACGATAAGGTGTCCGTATTTACCTATCGAAACCATTCCGTCAGAAGAAGCATGGTAATAAAGCCTACGATAAAAGCAATCGTGGAAGCACGTTCATTCCCGTCACCGTGACTCTCTGGAATCAATTCTTTATATACTACGAAAAGCATAGAGCCTGCAGCAAAAGCAAGTCCATATGGAATGATTGGTTCGAAGGATTCCCCAAATAGTAACCCTAACAAACCTGCACTCATTTCTATTAATCCCGTTAAAGTGGAGAGTAATATTGCCTTATAGCGTCCCACCTCTTGTGTCACCAGAAAAAGGGCTACCAAAAAACCGTCGGGAACATTCTGGAGACCAATCGCAAATGTAACAAGTGGTCCTATATCTTGACCATTACTCACATTACTAATTCCAACGGAAAGTCCTTCCGGAAGGTTATGTAAGGACATCGCAACTAGAAATAGTACAATCACACTTGACTGGTCTTGCCTCTCGTTAGAATGATCTAAATCGACATGTGGGATGGCACTTTCTAATAACGTTAGGACGAACGTACCGACTAAGATACCAATTACCAACACGGTTAGATTGGATAAGTGTAACGCGGATGGAATGAGACCATATGCAGAGGCTGCAACCATAATACCAGCTGTATATGCCAACAATACATCCTTACCTCTGTGGGAAATATTTTTAATAAATAAAACAGGCAATGCTCCTAAGCTTGTACAAAGAGATGAAATAATAATAGGTATAGAAAGCATGGGTTTCCTCCATATCGTATTACTTCATCATATGTTTTATACTTGGTAACATGCCCTCTCTTCGCTTTTATTCTTTCCCTAGAAGAGGAAGAAAATTGTAAGTTTCCTCTGCTTCTATGATGGTTAGTAAGCTTAAAACAAATGGATTTGTTTATTTTGAACGGAACTGTGAACTTAACAAAGGAAAAATTAAAGCTTTTCTTTTGTTACAAGATGAAAATACCTTAAATACAAACAGAATATTTCGACAATATTGTAACTATAATAGATAATTAATGTTATAATTCTTATTAATAAGGAATTTTATACCAATAAAGGAGGAATTATAATGCCAGATTTCAAAGAAAGTATTATCTCCTTATCAAAACGTGTTGAAAAAATTAAAGGTAGTATTTCAACAGAAGAAGCAACAAAAACAAGTATTATTATGCCATTCTTTCAATTACTTGGATATGATGTTTTTAATCCTGAAGAGTTTACGCCTGAATATATTGCAGATGTAGGGATTAAAAAAGGAGAAAAAGTTGATTACGCAATTATGGATGAGGGCAAACCTGTTATTTTAATAGAAGCTAAATCAATAAATGAGAAACTAGTTAAACATGATTCACAATTATTTAGATATTTTGGTACATCAGCTGCCAAATTTTCCATTTTAACAAATGGCATAATATATAAATTTTATACAGACTTAGATGAGCAAAACAAAATGGATAGCTCCCCATTTTTCGAGTTTAATTTATTAGATCCGAAAGATAACAATCTTAATGAATTATCAAAATTTAGAAAAGATAGATTTGATTTGGATAACATCTTCAGTACTGCTTCTGAACTAAAATATACTAATAAAATAAAAACATTCTTAAATGGTTTGTGGGAAGAGCCGTCTGAGGAATTTATTACTTTTATATTAAATAACATATATGACGGTAGAAAAACAAAGAATGTAATGGATCAGTTTACCCCAATAATTAAAAAATCAATGAAACAATTCCTAAATGAATTAGTAAGTGAAAAACTGAATGCTGCCTTAAAATCTACATCCGTAGAAAATGATTCAGAAGAACAAGATGAAAATTTAAAAGACGATGAAGGTCATAAAGAAGAAGGAATTATTACAACTGAAGAAGAAATACAGGGCTTTACCATTGCTAGATTAATACTATCTGAACTTGTAAATGAAGAAAGAGTATTTTATAGAGACAATAAAAGCTACTTTAATATTCTTCTAGACGACTCAATTAGGAAATGGGTTTGTCGGCTCGGCTTAGATAACTCTAAAAAATATATCCAGTTTAACGATAGTGAGCGAACAACATATAGCATTGAAAAAGTTTCAGATATAATGAACTACAGGAATAAATTTATTGAGGTTGCGAAGACTTTTGATCTGATTACAAATTAATAATATTACGATTCTTTAAAACACCTGTAACTGCTAATTACAAGTAGCAATTTAAGGTGTTTTATTTGTGATAAACTTCACTGATAAATTAAAGCCTTTTTAGTAAAATCTATATGACATACAAAAATACTGAAACATCAGGTGATAAATATAGAAGTCGAAGCTTTAAAGCAAGTTGTTCAACTCGCAAAAGAGCTGCTCTGGCTGCCATGTTCATTGGTTTTGGGGTAATCGTAGCATTTAAAACCGGAAACTACTTTTATGCGGAGCATTCCCCTCTCGCATACCCTTTAGCAGCCTTAACTTTTGGCATGGCCATTATTCTTATCGCATATGGTGGCGGAGATTTGTTTACAGGGAATACCTTTTACTATACGGTTGCCGCACTTTGGGGAAAAATGAAGTGGAACAAAGTGTTTACTCTTTGGTCTGGAACCTATGTTGGAAATTTGATTGGAGCTGCCATTTTCGCTTTCCTTATTTATACGACTGGATTATTTGATGATGCTTCCGTCAATGGATTTTTGTTAAGTGTTGCCGAGAAAAAGATTAACACTCCAATTGTTGAATTATTTTTTCGGGGAATCCTGTGTAATTGGCTCGTTTGTTTAGCCTTTTTTATTCCAATGACTTTAAAAGGAGATGGACCAAAGCTGTTCACGATGATGTTATTTGTCTTCGGGTTTTTCATTTCCGGATATGAGCATAGCATAGCGAATATGTGTACATTTGCGATTGCCCTAGTGTTAGATCACCCAGAGACCATTGATCTTATGGGAGTGGTTCGGAATCTCATCCCAGTCACGATTGGAAATATTATTGGTGGGAACTTCTTAATGGGCTGGATGTACAACTTTGTAAACAAACCATTTATGGACATTAACGACTAAAGAAAACAGGAGCAGCTTTGCACTGTGCTCCTGTTTTTTATCTATTCGTACATTTTACCGTTTTCATCTACGTAAACGGTTTTAATTTTGGTTCTTTCAAATGCTCCATTCTCATCTTTTCCATTTATTTCTACTGTAATATTATAAACGCCTTCTCCTAGTTTTGGCATATGGAGTGTACCGTTCTTTTTCATTTGAACTTTCCCTTTCTTTTGCTTTCCATTTTTATAAAATTCAACGGTTGCTTTTGTAGTCAAATGTACAGAATCATCCTTGGCCTGGGCTTTGAAAAGAGATTTATCACGATTTAAGGAGAAATCAATCTTATCATTTAATGGACTATCTAGACTTACATGCAGTAGATACTTCTGCTTATTTCTCGCATGAACCTTCCATGTTCCAGAGCTCGGTTTCGTGATTGTCACACTATGATGATAAGCTCCGTTAAAGAACGCCGTATTATCTTTCATCGTAGTGATAGGAGTACTTGTTTGTTGTTTTGGATTTATTAAGGTAAGTTTTGCTTCTTTTTGGTTACTAATCCAATCCACAGTGATTTCCTTGACACCTTTTTCAATACGAAATGACTCTGTCTTTTCTTTTTCTACTTCCCCACCACGGATAATAGTGGAGATTCCATTATCTTCGGTATTAACCGTCCCTATAGGATTCATTTTTAAAGAGGATGCCAAAGAATAGACCCCTTCGTTAAGATAATTGTCAAAAAGTGAAAAAGTAGATGTACCTTCTTTAATACTAGAATGGTCCCATGCATCTACTTTTATTTCTGTTGCATAAGGCAATCTGGAACTTTCGACGGTTACCGCCCCATCATTTTCTCCGTAACTATTTAAGTAAAGTCCTCCCCAATATAAAGAGCTTCCAAAGCTACCAATATCAGTCCCACCAAATGTATAAATTGGAACTTGATGCACGTTACTCTTGTGATCTGTTTGAGAACGGAAATATTCCATATAGCCTGTTTGTAAGGAATACGTTGCGTCACTTTTACTGCCAATAATACCTGCTAACCATCCCGCCCAGCTACTATAGGCCAAATCAGCTAGCTCTGACCCATGATGAGGACTAGAAAGAGTGATAACCTTTGCTACATAGGGGGCTGCCCCGTAATGAACAATTGCTGATTGTGCATCAACGCCTCCTTTACTGTGAGCAACTAATACGACTCTTTCCCCGAAGTGATTGGAGATTGATTTAATTTTTTGAGCTAAAAGGCTTCCGTTATCCCACATATTTTTGGAAGGGTATAAATCGATAAAGGAGGTTTCATATCCTGCCTCGTAGGCAGTGTCATACATATTATTTTCTTCCCACCATGTACTAGAAGAGCTATTTAATCCATGTACAAATAAGATAGGGTGCTTACCATTATCTACGGATGAAGGGGATGTTCCAACATACCAGTTACCTGGTGTACCAGATGGATCATCCTTTCCAAATGATCCAGCGAAATTAATAGAGGGGATAAAGAAAACGAGGATTATACAACACAAAAGAATTTTTCTTACCATGTCATCTCTCCTTATATTTAATAATGTATTTCTACTACATATATAGAGAAGAGATGAACAGTTAGCACTACTTATCATAAATTTTACATTTTTCACAGAACAGAGTACTTAATACACTTAATGTAAATACTTTCTAAATTTATAATAAAATATAAAACTGCTAACTATCGTGATAATTGACGTTCCTAACAAAATATAAGCCCCATCCCAACCTTTTGACTTTCCAAACAAGTTCCAGGCTAGGTACGGAATAACAATCAAAGCTGCCACTATTGGAGCACCCAATGCTAATACTTTGGTGTTTTGTTTCATTTCTTCTTTCACTGTTTTATTCCCATCCATCTCAATCAAAGCCATTTTTCTAAGTGAAAGTACAAGAATACTAATAGATAGCAATAGTAAGATAAAGATCATCTGATCCACCCCTGACCTTTTCAGCCATAAATAGCTAATCCTAATCCTCCCAATAGTCTTCTGCACTGTTGGATTGTATCCATTATAATCCTATCTGTTACAATTGGATAGAGGAATACTAATACGAAGGGTTGGAATAACATGCAAAAGCTTGTGTTTGAAGATAAATGGGAAAAGACGATTGCTGAAGAAGACCGATTACGAATTCAAGAAATTTTTGCAAACTTACAATCGGAACAAAAGGATGGACTATTCTTCATTCCGATTAGACAAGCGGTAAATCATCGGGACGATTTACTTGTATCTGTTCTCATTCACAATGCAACTAATGAACCTATAACTTTTGAAGAAAAAAATGTGAAATATCTTGAGGATTGTAAAGTTATGGGAGAGTATTTTTTCACATTGCCAGTTCGTATCGAAGCGTACACAAGTATGCCTTGGACGTTTATTTTTCCAAAGTCCGCTTTAAACAATTATGTATCTCTAGAAAATGGTCGTTTGACCATTTAAAAAGCTCCATTTGGTTTTCCCCACTAGAGCTTTTCTGTTGCCAGATGCCTTTTAAAGTAAAAAAAGAGATTTGTAATCAACTTGGATATAATCATGATGGTGATATACCCTAAAAATAAATGAAAATAAGTGGCACCTTTGTTTAACTCGAATAAGTCTAATGCCACCAGTAATGGTTTGAAAACGAAACCAAGAATCCCACATAGCCCTAAAAAATACAAATAAAAATTCTTATTATGCTTTAACACCCACTGATAAAGAAACATATATACAACTGGAATAAAAGAAACATCTAAACCAAAATTAACACTAAATAAAGGCATGACTTGGTAGGGATAACTCCAATACCCTAGCTTCGCTCCAAACATGTCAATATAAGTGAACCAAATATGAACATTATAACCAAAAAAACCTAATATAAAGGCTCTCTCTCGATCCATTTTAAAAAATAAAAGGATTAGTGGGAAAATTAGCATGGCCAATATTACCCAGAATTGCCAAGAATCAAATGAAGAATATTCATTCCAGTATTTTATATAATCTTTTGTTAGTTCTGCTTGCACGCTATCCAATCTTCGAAGCATTTCATGTTGTGATTCATCCTTCATGGTTATGACCTCCCAACCAAAGTAGATAACGTTACGTTTCACATTTTTTCCATTATTTATTCTAAAGAAAAGGTGGATCTCCTCGAGATCCACCTTTTTTCACTTAGATTTATTTAATGGCTTCTTCTGGCACCTTTTGAAACAGCTCTCTTCTTAGTACTCTTACGTCCGCTTCTGACAGCCATTCCGTATAGATAATTTCCTCATAATAAGGACTTCCTATATGAATCACAATTTTCCGATCCATTTCTACTGCTTTACTAATTTTTGAAAACAAAATTCTTTTCTTTGAAAAGCTTCCTCTATAAATAATAATTTCGGCGTCATTTATACGAACATAATCTTTATCTGGTAATCGAAAGTAATATATTGCATGATACAAGCCACTTAAAAATAAAGAGCCCGAAGTTATGAATAAAAGCATGGAAATTGTACCTTCATTTTTAGCAGAGATATAAAAAGTTGCCATCCCTAACATAACATAAAATAAATGGGAAGAGCCTTCCTTTTTCCAGCGCTTTAAAGGGACATATTTAAAGTTCACACTTTCCACCATCCAGTGTCTGAAATAAAAAAGACATTCTTGTGGAATGCCTCTTCTATTTTTATTCTAATTCTCCATCTTTTCTAAGAGTCATCCATTGCTCGTGATGTTTTCCTTCCTTAATCCAAGAAATTCGATAGGTCAAAAACTCCTCTTCCTCAACAATCAACTCAACATCTTTACCTATCAACTCATCACTCCTTCACTTCCTAGTCTAAAGTACTAGAAAGTGAGATTAAACCATTTTTCATCGTTTTATTTCGACAAAAAATCCAAGCAATTGACTTATCTATCCCAATATACCAAAGAGACGGAACCCAATAAGAACAATAGCTAGGTCTGCCATTATATGAACAATCCAGGAATTAAGAAATGTATGTGTCTTTGTATTTAACCAATTAAAAATTAATCCAATCGTAAAAAGTCCGAGCAAAGCTACAAGAAGCAGCTCCCAAGAAAACCACGATTGAAAGATAGACATATGATAGATGGCAAATATAAAGAAGAAAATAAGTAGGCTACTTTCTTATAGCCCGCCTGATTCAAATTTAGAAATATAAATCCACGAAAAAAGAATTCCTCTAATAAAGAATTTCCTAACGTTATATAAACGGCAACGAATATAAAGTTACTCGCATCAATACCGGACTTTTTCAACTCCCAAATAATAGCGTCAAAATCTATCGACTCTCTTAAAACAAAATAAGCGATAATAATACTAGAAAAACTTATGAATCCAAATAACAAACCGAATAATAAACCTTTCTTTTGAAGCGATTTCTCTTGTTTCTCACGTTTGATAAACCGAAATAGAAAAATGGGTAATAAAAGAAAAACTATCCATTTAGAGAACGTTTTCCATCCATAGTTAACTTCCATCACTTGTTCCACTATGTATAAAAAGAAGCATGCGAATAAGGAACTCCCTATAATCCACTTTTTCATGTAATCCTCCTAAGACCTAATCAATATTTTCTGGACTGTACGTTATCTTGCTTCTATGTCTTTAGGAACAACTTTATAATGTAGTTCAACAAACTGATTGAAAACCCTAGTATTTATTCGTTCTAGTTCTATCTCATAGTCAGCCTCATTAAAAAGCGGAATTCCTTTTCCAATTAGTACAGGAGCAATTGTGATAATCATCTCGTCTATAAGGCTCGCATTCAAAAAATCAGAAATAAGTTGTCCACCACCAACAATCCAAATATTCCTATCCTTAGACTCTGTCAGCCTCTCAACAAATTCTTTTACACTGTCATGGACAAAGCTTACGTATTCCGTATCCTCTCTTTGCTCCATAGTAAACACATAACAATCTTTATCGGCATAAGGAAAAGTTTCTAACTCATGCTTCATTATCCAATCATACGTTCTTCTCCCCATCACTACCGTGTCTATCGTTTCATAAAACTCAGAATAACCGTTGTCACCTTCTCCTTCCACGCTAAATAACCAATCCAAAGACTCTTCTTTTGTTGCAATATATCCATCAAGACTAGTCGCAATAAATATCTTAATAGTACGGTTTAGCATGGTCTTCACTCCCGACATAATTAACATAACATTATTCTATCACTCTATCATTATAATGGATCTCTTTTTACCACAAAATCCCAAAATTAGACTTTCCTTAATTCATATACACAAAAATTTACTTTTATAACAAAAATAAGATGATATAATAGTTTCGAGAGAATGGCAAACTTGTTGAAAGACAAGGACGCAAAACTAAAGGGGCTACCGTTAAATCTATGCCAGCCAGTTGCCTACACAATATCTCCTTATGGGTAGATGTATGAGGCATATTTGAAGGGAGAATACTATGTGAGAGAGCCGGAGTTAGAAGCAGTTCTTAAGAAGTTTGACAAATTACTAAGACAATACCCTGATCATCTAGATCATTTGGGGGATTTTAAATCTTTCCTTCGAAGCTTCTTAAGGGTTCGAACCCACTACCTAACCTTACCTACATCTGAAGTGATTTCCATTATCAAGCATGAAAAACCAACTATTTATTATTCATTAAAAGCAAATTTAAAAGATGATCCTATATTCGGGTTCATAACTCAACTTGACATGAGCTATGAACTAGCAAAAGAGAACTTGGAAACAATAAAGAACAAGTAACCTGGAAGTCATAAACAGGTTGTGGTACGATAGACAAAAAAATTTATGGGGGTACACATCTGTATGGAATCAAGCCTTTTCTACTTTCCATTTGTCGCCTTTATTCCGTTTCTGATTTCCATTGGTTTAGCCATTTTCTCCATTTGGTTTATGTTAACCCTTTTAAGAAATCAAAGAGAAAAAAATAATATCCTAAAAGCGATTCTAAAAGAGATTAAACAGAATAACCATATGAAGGAGTAAGCTAGTTGTGATTTGCAATTAGCTTATTTATTTTTTCCCGAATATTTGGTTATATAGATGGAGAATTTTACACGTCAAACAAATTTAATCTTTGGTCACAATATAAAAAAAGGAGGTTACCACAATGAGCACTACTTGTTTTTATTGTGAACAAACAATTACGGAACCTTCCCTCCATTTCATTAATTTTTTCCATGATTTTAAGGAACGAGAGGAAGCACTCTGTTCAGATTGTTACAAAGAATGGTTAGAAGGAATAAAAGAATAAATACAAGACTCGAAAAAAGCAATGTCTTTTTTCGAGTTCCACCTTTTTCAATCCCTATTAGGTTTTTGTAATTCTTTTTGTATATAGAATGCCGGAACAATGTCCCAATGAACACATGGCAACTGATTTGAAATCAGTAATTGCCTCTCTAATTCTTTATATAGAAGGTACTAAGTAATGGATGAAAATCATCCATCATCTGGAGCCAATTAATTCATCCAAGAAATGACAAAAATCTCCCTAAAAGAATATAAATTCCTAGGATGCAAATCTGTCCATTCCTCTGATTTAGTCACTTTCTTATAACTATTTCTCATACACGGTGCATTTCCTTTTTATTTCACTAGTTGGCCAACTAGATAGGTCATTAGCTCAAATGAGATATCCCAAGGATAGTATATTCATTTCTTTCATTTTTGACACTAATAGAACCTTTTACTTATTCATTATTTTGTTTTTGCAACAAAGAATGTTTATAAATCTGTTCATTTTTTTAGTTACCCGCATATTTGATGTATAATGTAGCCATAAACCAACAGGAGGTGCATGATGCACGTTTACCAGGCTACGATTCAAGACTTGGAAGGGATTACCCCATTATTTAATGCTTATCGCGTATTCTATAAGCAAACTTCTAATATAAGTGCCGCTAAAGCGTTTATGAAAGAACGATTTATTCAACAGGATTCCGTTATATTCGTCGCTGTCGAGGATGAAAGCTATGTCGGATTCACACAGCTATATCCTTCGTTTTCTTCTGTAGCCATGAAAAAGACATTTATTCTTAATGATCTATATGTAGATGAACGAGTTAGAGGGAAACGAATTGGCTGGAACCTTTTAGAGGCAGCAAAGGATTATACATACGAAGTCGGAGCCAAAGGATTAACATTAGAAACGGGACATGATAATTTTCGAGCACAAGGGCTTTATGAAAAATTTGGCTATCAGCTTATTGAAGAAAATCGTTTTTATTATTTTGGCGTGGACGAAAACTAAAAAAACACGAGCCTTATAAAGCGCTCGTGCTTTCCCATTCTGAGGCAAGAATGGAGTAGACATTCGCATCATGGGACTGTTCATCTTGAAAAATGTATCCTCTTAGTAACCCCTCTTGTCTGAATCCTAACTTCTCTAATAGTTGATTAGAAGCTAGATTATCTGGAAATGTTACAGCCCCGATTCGATATAACCCTAATTCGTAAAACGCATAGTTTAAAATAGAATGAATGGCTTCCGTTGCAAAGCCCTTTCTCCAAAAATCAGGATGTAATTCATAACCAATTTCTGCTCTTTTGCTTCGAATACTTAAATTATTTAAACCGATTGTGCCAATAAATTGGCTCGTCTCTTTCTCGATTAGTCCCCAGCGAATTCCGTGTTTATTGTCATAGTTCGTTTGAAAGGATTCTACTATTTTCACAGCTTGTTCTCGTTCGTTCAAAGTATCCATCCCATAATATTTAGTAACGATAGGCTGAGACATGATCGCAAAATAATCATCTACGTGATTATGGGTAATCTGCACTAACTTAAGTCGATTTGTGTCTTTTAGTGGAAAGCTCATTGCGAATCTCCTTCGTGCATTTAGTTTCTTTATTCCTTACCAGAAGAAAAGGCTTGAACCTCAAGCTTTCGTTTCTATCCAAATTTTATTCCAATACATCCAAGCATCAACATATAAAGAAAAATCCTCTGGATGATGCTTTAGGCATGTCGACATTCTGAAATACAGTCCTATTAATACTTCTTTACAAAAAGATGCCCTAGAGATATCTGGAAAATAGTACTCTACTTTACCTTCCAGTGTCTCTTTCTCTAATTCGTATGGTGTAGAACAAAAAGCGTACACGAGATCATAAATTGGTGGGCCAAATACAGGGGTAGGATCAATCACACCAACTAGACGGTTGTTTCTCCAAATAGTATTGTGAAAGCCACAATCTCCATGTATTAAATGAGGATGCCCCGTATAATCTTTGGCATCATTTATTAGATTAAGAATGAAAGAATGCTCCACTTCGGTTAAATCATTTTTAAGCGTTGCTTTTGCATCCTTATATCGTTCCAATAAAAACGCCATCCATGTTGGCTTAGGTTCATCAGCCCAGCCCCATTCATCTGAACTGTCCATCTGAGCATAATTCTGAATCAATTCTTTCGCAAGCACATCCAGATTTTCCTTCTTATCGAACAGTGGAGCATCCGTTGTTCCTTCTATATACGTGTAAACGATGTATTGATAATGAGGATCTACATACAGCAGCTTTGGTAAGATGGATAGCTTTACATAAGTCTCTAAGAAATTAGCTTCTTCTTTCACAATCACCTGCTCATTTGACTTCACTACATATCTCTCACCAATCTTAGTCATAATCAAGAACAAGCTACTGACTGTTCCACCTTGTAAGGATTGGATGGAAGATATAGGGGAATCAATCACCCCTATATCAATTAGCTGCTTTGAAATTTCTGCAATATCCATGTTAATAGCTCCTAACTAAATTTGGTAATGTTCACGTATTAGAAAGGTCCTGCTTACTACTTTTTCTCGATGATACCTACGCCATTCCCTACAGGATCAACTAAATAAGCTAGATAGAAGTTTTCAAATTCCATCTTTTCCCTAACAACCATCGCACCTTGCTTTTTAGCCATTGAAATGGTGTCATCAATCGAATCTACTTCTATTTGTATTCTTGATCCGTGTGGAAAATCATGAGGTCCTTTTCCTATTCCCCCATTTATTCCTGGCAGTTGATTATCTCCAGTTTGAACTTCCCAATAATCCCATTGTGGTTCTGCTACTTGCCATCCAAATACGTTCACATAAAAAGCCACCGCTTTTTCGGGTTCTTGACTACTTAACTCAAAACCTACAACTCTTCCCATAATAATCCCCTTCTTTTTTTCGTCGTACCTTATATGTTCCACGCATTAATCGTTATTCCTCTAAATCTTAATACTTTGTTACAATGTATTACAGGAAATGAAAAGGAGGAGAAAATATGAAATTGCCTAAGTTGTCGCTGTTTGGATTCATCAGTTTTTTCACAGTAAGTATCGCTTTATACGGTATAGGTCACTTATTCGAAATTAACAGCTTATCGTTCTACTACTATGAAACAACAAGTACTGGCTGGATATCTGGTGGTTCTATGTATCCAATACTCATCGGATTGTTTACTGCCTTTATTGTCATGAACATTCAACAAAGAACCAAAAGCCAGGACTAGGTATCCTGGCTTTGAAGTGGTATTTATGTGCTATTCCACTTTCGATAACCTTTTTTCGTAACAATAATATCGTTCATGACCCTTTGGTTTTGATTGAAAAATTACACGGCCTACCCTCTGATACCCTCTTTGCTCACAAAATCGAAGGCACGTTCATTTCCGGAGAATCCATCCAAACGAATCGATTGTAATGATTATTTAGAGCAAGCTCTTCCACAAATCGAAGTAATTGGTCTCCGTAGCCATTTCCTTCTATAGTAGGATGAATACAAAAAGAGTGGAAATTAAGCTTGGAATACAAACATGACGCCAGGTTACACTTTCCCACTCCGAAGATTGCCATTCGTTCGTTACAACAGCTCCTAATATCTTGAATCTGAGTCTAGTACATACATTTCCTCGCTTTTCACTGCATTATCCACGTACTCTTTATTCGGATAATGATCATCCCATTGATAGAAACCCTGTATCAATAAATCATCTTTACATAATTCTAACAGTTCAAAAGCATTTTCGATGTCCTTGTTGTTTGCTTTTCATATTATAGTATCGTTCACTAGTCATCCTCATCTCCATTAAGTATAGCAGTATCATATCTTATTATTAGAAAAATGGTATATGTCATCGTCAAGATGTTTGAGAGATAATTTGACGATCATTTTTATTGAAATTTTCAGAATTGATAGTATAATCTGTAATTAATTTAGAAAGGAGTTGTTTTTTTTGAGAGCTTTAGATAAACTTAGTAATTTTGTCGGCAGTACATTTGCGATTTGGGTTTTGTTATTTGCGGTCTTATCCTTTTTATTACCCAATGGATTCACTTGGATTGCAGCGTACATAGTTCCGTTACTCGGTATCATCATGTTTGGCATGGGTCTAACCTTGACGGCAAATGATTTTAAAGAAGCATTTCGGAGACCGAAAGACGTGGCAATTGGGGTCATTGCACAGTTTACGATTATGCCACTCATCGCTTTTGCACTGGCCACAATTTTACCTGTATCTCCTGAAGTAGCAGTCGGGGTTATTTTGGTTGGGTGTTGTCCCGGTGGAACTTCATCCAATGTAATGACATATTTATCTAAAGGAGATACGGCACTATCTGTTTCCATTACTGCTGTTTCCACAGTGTTAGCGCCGATTGTAACACCAGCGCTTGTACTAGTATTTGCAAGCCAATGGCTAGCTGTTTCTCCTGTAGATTTATTTTTATCGATTGTTCAAGTCGTACTCGTGCCAATTGTACTTGGCTTAATCGTGAAAGCTTGGTTAGGGGATAAAATTGAACCTGGTATTAAGGCGCTTCCACTCGTATCCGTTATTGGGATTGTAGCAATTGTTGCAGCGGTCGTTAGTGTCAACAAAGAGCAAATTGCTGAGACTGGCGCACTTATCTTTGCTATCGTCGTGTTGCATAATGTACTTGGATATTTACTAGGATATGGTCTTGGCAAGCTATTAGGAATGGACCCTGCCAAAAAACGTGCGGTATCGATAGAAGTTGGTATGCAAAACTCTGGACTAGGAGCAACTTTGGCGACAGCACACTTTAGTCCTTTATCTGCAGTACCAAGCGCTATATTCAGTGTATGGCACAATATATCTGGCCCGATAATTGCAACCATTTTCCGGAAGCAACAAGAAAAGGATAGTGTAGCAAAATCATCACCTAAAAGAACGGCATGAAAAAAGCACAATGGTTATTGAAACCATTGTGCTCTTTTAAATTATGCTTCAGTTGCAGCTGGATCTTCGTTAAAATTGCTGTTTTGATGTCTTTTCTCACTTTCTGTAACAACAACAGCACAAGCAGCATCACCAGTAATGTTAATTGCCGTTCTTGTCATATCAAGTAGCCGGTCAATTCCAATGATGAGAGCAATCCCTTCAACTGGCAGTTGTACTTGGTTTAATACCATCGCTAGCATGATAAGACCAACACCTGGTACCCCAGCAGTCCCAATACTTGCCAGAACCGCTGTAAGAACAACCATTAATAATTGGGTAAAGGATAAATCCGTATTATAAACTTGTGCAATAAATATAGTAGCTACCCCTTGCATAATAGCAGTCCCATCCATATTTATCGTTGCACCAAGTGGCTGAACGAAGCTACTGATGGATTTTGGAACTCTCAAGTTTTCCTGGGCAGTTTTCATTGAAATCGGCAATGTAGAACTACTGCTAGACGTACTAAATGCAACCGTCATTGCTGGGAAAAATGATTTAAAGAAATAGACAGGGCTCATTTTTCCTAACGTGGATACTGCAGCTCCATAAGTAACCAGTGCATGGATTAACAATGCTCCAAGAACGACTAGGAAGTAGGATAACATTGCTTCCAGTCCGTCTAGTCCCATACGACCTACTGCTGAGGCTAACAAACCAAACGTACCATAAGGAGCAAATCTCATGATAAGGTTTACAAGGAACATCATAATATCGTTCCCTTGCTCAATTAGCTTATAAATCCCTTCGGTTTTTTTGCCAAGCATTGCGAGCGCAAAGCCGACAAAGATAGAAAAGGCAATGATTTGAAGCATATTCCCTTCCGTCATGGACTGGATAGGGTTTGTAGGGATAATATTTGTGAAGGTTTCTACGACACTAGGTGCTTCTTGGCTTTCGAACTCTGCACCTGAAGGATCAATTCCAGAATTACCTGGTTGGAATAAGTAAGTTAAACCAATAGCAATGGTAATAGCTATTGTAGTTGTTACGAGGAAGAAGCCGATTGTTTTGGCCCCAATTCTTCCTAACTTCTTCGGATCTCCTAGTGAAGCAGTACCCAATGTGATCGAGAAAAACACAATTGGTACAACAAGCATTTTAATTAAATTTAAAAATATAGTTCCCAGTGGTCCAAAGAAATAACTGTCCAATGGTGAAAAAATATCTGGTGCGGCTAAATTCAATACTAGACCGACTGCCAAACCTGCAATTAAGCCGATGATTATCTTTTTCGTAAGACTCATCGCATTCCCTCCTTTTTTTATAATACGATAATATTTTACAATAATTCCATGGGTAAACTAAAGCGAAACATTCTCCCTCCTCCCTTATTACCCAAAAATTCAAAATACTATTCCTTATATTAACAAAAATTATTCAATTATGTAAGCGTTTACCATAGGATATTTGACCTAAAAATTTGTGAGAAGTTTAGAATTCTTTCTAGCCTTTACACCTCTTTTTTGGTAGTCTTTAATAGGGGCGAAACGGAAGCGCTTTATCTATACTATTGGATATCTAAAGGGGTTTAAGCGATGAAAAGATTAGTAATTTTAGGTGGCGGATATGGTGGCATGAAAATGCTATATAAACTTCTTGATCTTGGATTGCCAAGTGATGTGGAAATCACGTTAGTGGATCGAAATCCTTATCATTCTTTAAAAACAGAATTTTATGCGATTGCAGCAGGAACTACATCGGATAAAGATGTTCGGTTCAGCTTTCCAGTCCATCAACAAATCCAATATGTGTACGATGAAATCATGAAGATTGATACCGAGGAAGAGCAAGTACTATTAAGAGATTCAGAGCCTGTTCCTTACGATTTCCTTGTAATTGGACTCGGGTGTGAAGACAATTATCACGGAATTGAAGGAGCACCTGAATATACAGAAAGTGTCCAAACCATTAAAAGAGCACGCCACGCAGGCTACAAAGTTGGAAACCTAGATGCATACAAAACAGTTGCCATTGTTGGCGCTGGATTGAGTGGAATTGAAGTAGCAGCAGAAATCCGCGAAAGTAGACCTGACTTAAATGTACGCTTACTAGACCGTGGGGGGTCTGTGTTAAGTGCTTTTGACCGAAAAATTCAAAACTATGTGGAAGATTGGTTCAAGAAAAATGATGTAGAAGTTCTACACCACTCTAATGTTGAATATGTGGAACAGGATGCTGTTTGTAATAACGGAGTTTGCTTCTTAACCGATGTGACGATTTGGACAGCGGGAGTAAAACCAAATCATTTAGTCCGTGAGTTGCCATTCGAAAAAGATAATCAAGAAAAAGTCATAACCAATGCTTTTTATCAAGTACCTGAAAACAAACATGTATATGTGGTCGGAGACTGTGTATCCTCTGAATATTCACCAAGTGCTCAATTGGCTGGGCAACAGGGGGAACAAATTGGCGAAGTGTTATTTTCCGTTCTCCATGACAAAGAACCACTTGCTCCTAAGAAGATAAAATTAAAGGGAGCTTTAGGCTCACTAGGTAAAAACGATGGCTTTGGAAATATGTATAGCCAACCGATGACAGGGATGTTACCGCGATTGGCGAAATCCGGTGTCCTTTGGTTAAACAAACGACATTAAAAAGGTGGAATCCTATATAGGATTCCACCTTTTTTGTTATTGCACCTGAAACTTTTCCTTGAAAACTGGACTGAGCTCGCTCCAAACATCAAACCGATTTCCATCCAAATCTTGAAATACAAAATTCCTACCAGGATGCCCACGGTCTTCAATTTCTCCAACTTCAATATCAAGACTCTGAAACTTTTTATGTAATGCTTGAAGAGCTGATTCCCCATCCACCTCAAACGTAAGTGAGAATCTTGTATTCCCATTCGAATCCTGAAAATTAGAAGTTTCATTTTCACGTGCTTGGACTAAGAAAAATGCCTGGTTAGCTAAATTCAAAATCGCCTTATCCTGATCCTTATAATTTACCTCAGCCCCCAGCTTTTCCGAATACCATGCACTAGCCTTCTCCACATCCTGAACCGGGACATACGTCGTACCCACACGAATTAAATCAGACATACTACTCCCCTCCTTTCTATATTATTTGTATTCGGCATTGGACGGGAATTTCCTTTTTTGGGGGTGCGAGGAATTGGGGGGTACTTTCAAATGTTTCTAAAACACTTTTAATTTTTTGATCCATACTTTCAATTCAACCAAAATTACTTTTAAAAATATTTAAATTACTATTAGAATTTAGCTAAATACTTTCATTTCAACATTTCCGGCAAAAAATACCTCCTATCTTTATATCCACCTTTCCACGGTAGTCCTGTACTCTTTAAAATTCTAGAAGCTGCTGCGGGGTCTTTTAATTTCAAAAAGCTTCTACAATCTTTGTTCGTTATAAATCGATCTACTAGTAGAAGATAATCTTGAATAGCCTGTATATGTCCAGTCCGACACGTTTTTCCACACTTCAAACACTTCCACCTACCATGCCCTCTAACCATAGATAACTGAGTACATACATTACAATAAACGCCTTTGCCAACCTCCGTACTCTCAATCCCATAAATCTTTGTAACATCTTGAACCAATGGAGCATGTTCATGTTGAAGACTATTGCCAATTTCTAATAGCTCTCTATTCGTTATCCTGGACCGCTTATGTTGATCCATTAATTCAAATATCCTATCTTTTAAATGCTCGAAATGTAATACTTTCTTATAAATATGGTGGCTATTTTTACTTGCCGTAACAATTGTAGACGGATTGCTTATTCCGATTAACGTTTCAATTGGGAAGGAGCTTAATCCTCTAACCTCAAACCATTCATTCAGAAGCTCTTTCTGTTCCTTCACCTGAATAATTGGATCTCGGAAGCCTTCCTCCCTATCCTCCAATTTCCTAATAAACTGTTTAGAAATCGTGTCAAAATAAAGCGTCCCGACTATATTTTTTATTTCAATGATTATGGTGAAATACTGGGAAAGCAAAAGCGTATCAATTTGAAAATAATGAGAATTTACGTTTAAGCGGAGATCATGAAAAATGTGGAAAATGTGGGAGGGTAATCGATTTATAAAATAATCAATAGCTTGCTCTCCATCGTAGCCAGCCTTTCTTTTGGCAAAGTCTTCTTCAATGATTTTTCTTTTATAATGATTTGCCGGTAATCTTCGAAGAAGCGCTTCATCCATTTTCATTCTTAACGGGACTTGCCTATTTTTTATTAACATAACATACCTCCTTTGTATATTCTTTCGGTAAGTAGTTCCATCTTCCTTTATAAAATACTTTCAATATTGAATAACATACTTTCATAGAATATAAATTTACTTTTAAAAAAGCTCAAATACTTTCATTTCCTACTCAAATACTTTTATTTTAAATAGAATTACTTTCATATTCGCTAAAATTCAAAAAACCCCCGCATCCCGCGGGGGTTCCCTCTCTTTCTATTCTAGCAACTCGTCCACTGTCTTATATTCATAGCTTAAATCACGTGCCACAGCTTCGTATGTCACATATCCATCCATCACATTAACGCCCGATTTCAAAGAAGCATTTCCAGCAACCGCTTCGGCTACTCCTTTGTCTGCTAGCTGTAACGCATATGGAATCGTCACGTTTGTAAGACCTACTGTAGAAGTTCGTGGTACTGCACCTGGCATGTTTGCTACGGCATAGTGTACGACTCCGTGCTTCACATAGGTTGGATTATCGTGTGTTGTAATATGGTCACATGTTTCGATAATACCGCCTTGGTCGATTGCTACGTCGACAACTACGCTACCGTCACGCATTGATTTAATCATATCTTCTGTCACTAGCTTTGGAGCACGTGCACCAGGAATCAATACGGCACCTACGACTAAGTCGGAATCTGCTACTGCATCTGCGATATTTACTGGGTTAGACATTAATGTATGCACTGTATTTCCAAAGATATCATCTAACTCACGTAAGCGATCCGCACTAACATCCATTATAGTAACGTCTGCGCCTAAACCAATTGCGATTTTAGCTGCATTTGTTCCAACTACTCCTCCACCAATTACAGTAACTTTTCCTCGTTTTACCCCTGGAATGCCACCCAAAAGAATTCCTTTTCCACCTTTAGGTTTTTCTAAGCATTGTGCACCGATTTGGGATGCCATTCTTCCAGCTACCTCACTCATTGGAGTTAACAACGGTAAGGAACGGCCGACTGCTACTGTTTCATACGCGATCGCTGTAATACCGCTGTCAACGAGTGCTTTTGTTAAGCTTGGCTCTGCCGCCAAGTGTAAATACGTAAACAAGACTAAATCTCTTCGGAAGTACGGGTACTCTTCGGCCAATGGTTCTTTGACTTTAATGACCATTTCCGCTTTGCCCCACACATCATCAGCGCGATCTAACATGGTAGCACCTGCAGCTTGATAATCTTCATTCGTGAATCCACTGCCAAGGCCTGCATCCTTCTCTACATAAACCTGATGACCTGCTTTTACAAACTGATCCACACCTGCTGGAGTTATTCCAACTCTGTTCTCATTGTTTTTAATTTCTTTTGGAATCCCAATAATCATTGTTCCTGCCTCCCATACTGTAAGGTTAAATATGTAATAATTACGGCATTATGAGGGCACAAATGAAAGCGCCCTCAACCATTATAACCTATTTATATAAATCCTACTAAATTTACGTACACGATCAAAATCGTTATCGGTACAATCCATTTCATCACTGCTCTCCAGAGTCTATACCATACTGGCGAAAGAGAAGTAGAAAGAAAAAACTGCTCTTTTACAAGTTTTTGATCCATTCGATAGACAATAAATAATGCAATTAATAAGCACCCTAATGGTAATAGTATATTACTCACTAAGTAATCCGTTGCATCAAAAACAGTTTTTTCATAAATCTTAAAATCACTGAGCACATTCATGGATAGCGCTGCAGGAATCCCAGCAACAAACATGATGACACCGGAAACCCACGTAACTTTTTTCCGAGCTCGCTTTCCATTTTCCGTAAACGCGGACACAATAATTTCTAGCATGCTGAATGAAGACGTTAATGTCGCAAACAGAAATAGTAATAAAAACAAACTCAAGAACACTTCTCCAAACGGAATATGACCAAATACTGTAGGCAAAACCATAAATAATAGCCCCGGACCTTCGCTAGGCTCCATATTAAATGCATATACAGCTGGAAATATTGCCAGACCGGCAAGTAACGAAACAAAAATGTTCATAATCACAACTGAAATCGCTGAGCTCGTTAAACTGGTTTCTTTTCCTAAATAAGAACTGTACGTAACCATCACCGAAAAACCTACCGCTAAAGCAAAAAAGGATTGTCCTAATGCATATAAGACACCTTCCCCTGTTATTTTGGAGAAATCAGGCATTAAGAAAAATTCAATCCCTTCCATCGCACCATCGAGCGTTAAGGAACGTACGACTACAATTAAGAAGAAAATGAATAATAATGGCATCATATACTTGTTCGCTTTTTCAATCCCATTGCGGATTCCGAGCGAAATAAATAACACATTTATTAGTAAAAATAGAGCTAATCCAAGCAGGGTAATTGCTGGAGAACCAGTAATATTTCCAAACATCTCAGGATAGTTGGCACCTTCTTTAATTACTCCTCCTACAAGAGATTGAGTTGTATAGATGAGCACCCAACCACCAACAACACTATAGAAGGATAAAAGCAGAAACGAGCCTAGAACGCCCAATTTCCCGATAATATTCCACTGTGTGCCTGGTGCTAACAGCTTATAGGCAGTTATTGCTTCTTTTTGAGCACCTCGACCTATAATAAATTCTGATATTAATAACGGTAAGCCAATCAGAACGGTAAAAAGAATAAAGATTAGAAAAAAAGCTGCTCCTCCATTCATACCTGCTATATATGGAAACTTCCATATCGCGCCTAACCCAATTGCAGCGCCCGCGGAAGACATGATAAAGCCTAGCTTAGACGACCATTGTTCTCGATTCATACGTTCACTCTCCTAGTTGACATACTTTTCAAATAATGACCTTGCTTAATACCTACTTCCCATAAAGAGTGCCATAATTCCAATCAGAAGGCAAAAACGAAACCCTAACGAACCTATTAAAACAGAATATTAGACGATTGTCCGCTTCAATATCACATTTCTATTAGTGGTTCTCCCATCTATCTCATTTTGATATTTGTTTAATCTCATTTTGAGATATATAATAAAACCAAGAAATGAAAAACTTGGAATTACAACCAAGTGAGCGTACCAATCTTGGGTACAAGGAGGAATTACAATGAGCCAAATGGAACGAAACACGAAGATGGAACATCTCTGGGATATGACGAAACTTAATAAAGAAGATGTGTTAAGAATGTCTGACGAACAAATCGAATATTACCACTGGCTCTACTTTGAAGATTCTGTATATGACTTAATGTAAACTTTTACAAACAGTACTAGGACCATCTAGTGCTGTTTTTGTTTTACTGCCATGTCTCTCACTTATTTTGCTAACTATTTTCGTATAAAAATTATGGAAGATAGGGAAAATAATTGTGACGTATAAGAAAAAGGAGATGTGGCAGATGCGAAAAATCATTTTCTACTTAACACCACTAGTAATAATAGGTGTTGTTGCCTTAACTGGTTGGAGTCCTGGTGAACCGAATAAGAACGAAGAAGTACAGCGTACCATTAGTCAAATCAATGCACAATCTAAAGAAGTTGGAGTTGCAAGTGAATCTGCAGATGATCAAGAAATTTTGATGGGGCTAAAAACAGTTGTGGCTACTTTAGCTCGCCTAGAGAGTACACTAGTGGACAATCCGGATAAAGTACAGCGAATTAAAAAACAAGGAAAAGCATTAGAAAAAAACTGGGATGTCATTGAAAAAATGGTGGAGAAAAACTACCCGAACGATTATAAAACGATTGAAGAAAGCTTATATCCTCTGCTTTCACATACGCAAGAAGAAAAATTACAAATTAATAAAATGAAAGGGTTAGTGAAAGCAACAAGAACTAAGCTACAGGATTTCCGCACAAAACTATCTTCTAACTAATACACATTAATGGCTGTCCAATTTATTTGGTGGCCATTTTTTATTTTTGACGTATTCTCTACAATCCAGCTATGCTTAAGATAAAAATTCGTAAGGGGTTATGGAAGCATGAAAAAACAAATGGACCATATCGGGATTGCCGTTCGTCAGCTTGATGAAAGTATCCAATTTCATATAGAGGTTCTTGGGGGCAAATTAATTGATCGATATCGAAGTGAAGCTAAAGGAGTAGAAAGTGAAGTAGCTATTATTGATATAGATGGGTATCGCACAGAGCTCTTATGCCCTACAAATAATACTACCTCTCCTATCGCTCGTTTTATCAAACAAAAAGGAAAAGGGGTTCATCATATTGCATATAAGGTAGACAATTTGCCTGAAGCTATTCAACAACTAAAGGAACAAGGCATTCGTGTCCTAGAGGATACCTTGAGAACAAACAAGCATGGAAGACGATTAATCTACTTAAATCCCGCAGATACAGAGGGCACTATCATCGAATATTGTGATTATCCGAACGAAACGGTAAGCTAATTTCTGGACTCTTCCTATAAACAGGAGTATGCTTTCTACTACTCGGAATTCAACTAGTAGGAGTGAATAAAAATGACTAGCAAACAATTTCATCATACACGATTATCCGTATTAGACCTCGCCCCCATCAAAGAAGGGAGCGGTGCAGGGCAGTCTTTTAAAGATAGTGTGGAGCTTGCTCAACATGTAGAAAAGTGGGGATTCCACCGGTATTGGCTTGCGGAACATCATAACATGCCAGGGATTGCTAGCAGTGCTACTTCTGTTGTCATTGGACATATCGCTGGCGCAACGAATCATATTCGAGTTGGATCTGGCGGTGTTATGCTCCCAAACCATGCTCCCATTGTGATTGCTGAACAATTTGGCACATTGGAATCTCTCTACCCAGGTCGAATTGATTTAGGACTCGGAAGAGCACCAGGTAGTGACCAAGCAACAGCCTATGCACTTAGAAGAACATTAAATAGTAGTCCAGAGGATTTTCCACTTCAGGTAGAGGAATTAGAGGACTACTTTAATGGAACAGCTAGAGTTCATGCATTTCCAGGTGAAGGATTGCAAATTCCAATATGGCTGCTTGGTTCAAGTGGATTTAGTGCAAGACTTGCAGCGGAGAAAGGACTACCATTTGCCTTTGCGAGTCATTTTTCACCTGATTACACGATGGCTGCGCTTAAGCTATATCGAGATAACTTCCGTCCGTCCGAAGCATTAAAAGAGCCGTATGCAATGGTAGGAGTAAACATTATAGCAGCTGAAACAGAAGAACGAGCTAAATGGCTTGCAACCTCTCAACAGCAACAATTTTTAAGTTTAACACGTGGGCAACCTACCCAGTTGAAACCACCTGTTGATAACATGGAAGAGGCTTTTACCGTTCATGAGCAAGCTGCCATCACAGAACGACTAAACTCTGAAGCAACCATGATTGGGGAACCAGAATTGGTCAAACAAAAGCTGCAACAATTCATTGAAAAAACGCAAGCAAATGAAGTCATTATTAATACACAAGTGTTCGACCAAAAGGATCGATTACGTTCGTATGAATACGTGGCAGAAATGATGAAATAATTCAAGGCTATGGGCTTTATGTCCATAGCTTTTTGTATATTCCTTAATAGAGTGTCGTTTTTATAGCGTGCCATTTCACAAACACGGTATAATAAGGCAAATGAAATTTATAGAAAGGGATATGAAGCATGATCCTAATCATCGATCACTACGACTCTTTCACGTACAATCTTGTTCAATACTATAAACAATTTCATCCCGATGTTCGTGTCGTGCAGCACGATAAAATAACTCGTAATCAAGTGAAAGAATGGAGCCCTGAGTTAATTGTCCTCTCCCCTGGTCCTGGTAAACCATCTGATAGACCAATGACCCAGGATATTATAAAAGTGTTTCACAAAAGGTATCCCATTTTTGGAATATGTCTAGGTCTACAAATAATCGTAGAAGTTTTTGGTGGAACCGTCACAAAGGGCAATCAACCTATGCATGGAAAGCGAAGCCAAATCACACATGACAACACAGGCGTATTCCATACCATTCCCAATTCCATTTATGTGACACGCTATCACTCTTTAGTTGCCGCAATGCCAGATTTTCCATCTGAGTTTATCGTTAGTTCGAGGTCGGAAGATGGGGTTATCATGGGATTACGTCATAAAGAGTTTCCATTAGAAGCTATCCAATTTCACCCGGAATCTGAGTGGACAGAAAATGGATTTGAAATGGTGCAGAATAGTTATGAACAAGCAGTAAAATGGAAGCTCAATCAAAAGGGGGTAAATCATGAACCCATTGCTACTCTTTGAATTCTCGGATAAGAATGGCCAAATAACACCTCTTTCCTTTCAAGACCCATTACGAATCTACCAAACGAATCATGTATCAGAAATACATCACATTATGTTGCAGGTTGAAAAAGAAGTAGATGCTGGCTACTTTGCAGCCGGATATGTATCTTACGAGGCAGCACCGGCATTTCTTCCTAACTCTAAAGTCTATCAAAATACGAATATACCCCTAATATGGTTTGCTATTTTCGAAAAACCGAGTAAGGAGATACCGAAATTCACGGAGCCCTTCTCCGTTTCTAAATGGAAGCTCCATACATCCCGATTGGACTACGAAAAAGGGATCTCCAAAATAAAGCACGCGATTGAAATTGGGGATACCTATCAAGTCAATTATACGGCTAGATTAGCTGCAGATTTTTATGGGGATGACTTTTCCTTCTATAAGCAGCTAGTCGACAAGCAAAAAGCATCCTTTAGTGCGTATCTTAATATTGGAAACCGACGCATCCTATCCGTTTCACCAGAATTATTTTTCCGTATTGATGGGACAAAAATCACTACAAAACCGATGAAGGGCACAGCCAAACGTGGACGGTTTTTAGAAGAAGATAGGAATCAAATGATTCATCTAAGGAAATCGGAAAAAGAAATGGCGGAGAACATCATGATTGTGGATTTACTTCGTAATGATGTTAGTCGCATTGCCAAGCCCGGTAGCGTTAAGGTAAATAAATTGTTCGAAGTAGAATCCTATCCAACAGTTCATCAAATGACGTCAACGATTGAGGCTGAACTTCAACCGAATACAACCATCTTTGAATGGTTTCAAGCTTTATTTCCTTGCGGTTCTATTACAGGAGCACCAAAGCTTCGTACAATGGATTATATTGCTGAGCTAGAAACTAGCCCCAGAGATGTTTATTGTGGTGCAATTGGCTATATTACACCGGATCGTGATGCTGTTTTCAATGTTCCCATCCGTACAGTCATCGTGGACACTGTCTCTCATCAAGCAACATATGGTGTCGGTGGAGGTATTACTTGGGATTCGACAGTGGATGGGGAGTATGAAGAGCTATTCGCAAAAGCTCAAGTACTATCGGAAGAACCAATTCCAACCTTTCAATTGTTAGAGTCCATCTCACTAGAAAATGGGACATTTCCTTTGTGGCCACTTCATAGAGAAAGGCTTCAACAATCTGCTTCTTACTTCGATTATCCTGTGGACTGGAATATCATAGAAGAAGAGATGATGGAATTAGCGAATCAGCACAACTCTGGTCATTTTAAAACAAGATTACTTATTGACAGGAATGGACAGCATGTCCTAGAAGCTGAAAAGGTTGTCTCAGTGAAAGGTCCAGTTATTTGTACTCTTGCAAAATCAGCAATCAATAAAGCAGATCGCTTCCTTTTTCACAAAACAACTCACCGGTCCATATATGATAAACACCAGAAAGAGGCGCCGGATTCCTGTTTCTCTCCACTTTTGTGGAATGAACAGGAAGAATTGACCGAATTTACGTTTGGAAATCTCGTAGTAGAGAAAAATGGAGCATTTTATACCCCTCCCCAAACATGTGGTCTATTAGCAGGGACACTTCGACAGCACTTATTGAATCAAGGAAAAATTGAAGAAAAAGTAATAACGAAGACAGATTTAATTACATACGAAAAAATATGGTTTATTAATAGCGTTCGTGGCTGGTTAGAGGTTCAGATGAAATAAAAGGGAGCTTAGATTACCTAAGCTCCCTTTTTGTTACCGTACTTTCTCTTTTTCTTTTTTGATTTGCTTACTTCGAAGCTGACCACATGCTGCATCGATATCTGTTCCATGCTCCGTACGTACTCCACAGTTTATTCCTTCGTTTAGTAACACTTCATAAAAGCCAACGATGGCATCCTTATAGCTTCTTTCATATTGAATATGTTCACTAACTGGGTTGTATGGAATTAAGTTCACATACGATAAATGACGTTTATCTTTTAGAAGATTTGCCAGTTGTTTAGCTTCTTCTTTATGATCATTTACATCCTTCAACAAGATATATTCAAACGTGATTCTTCGATTTGTTTTTTCCAAATAATAATCAATAGCAGGCATTAACTTCTCTAATGGAAATGCCTTGTTGATTTTCATAATTTGCGTTCGAAGCTCATTATTTGGCGCATGTAAAGAAACGGCAAGATTAACTTGAATATTCTCATCCGCAAAGTCATAAATCTTGTGCGCTAAGCCACTTGTGGAAACCGTGATATGTCTTGCTCCAATCGAAAGCCCATTTTGATCGTTGATGACACGTAGGAAATCCATCAAATTCTTATAGTTATCAAATGGTTCTCCAATCCCCATCACTACAACATGACTCACTCGTTGGTCTTTTCCTCGTTCATCTAAATACTTTTGAACATTCATGATTTGTTCCACAATTTCACCAGAGGAAAGATCGCGGTTTTTAGTTAAGATACCACTTGCGCAGAAGGTACACCCGATGTTACACCCTACTTGTGTCGTTACACAAACCGATAACCCATAATGCTGCTTCATGAGCACCGTTTCGATAAGATTCCCGTCCTGAAGCTTAAACAAAAATTTAACAGTCCCGTCCTTGGAAACTTGTTTAATCTCTTCTGATAATGTGTGCATCACAAAATGATCTGCAAGTAAGTCTATGCACCCTTTATTTAAATTCGTCATTTCTTCAAAGTCTGTTACTCTTTTTTTGTATAACCAATCCCAAACCTGTTTCGCACGGAATTTTTTCTGTCCATGCTCCACGAGCCAAGTCGTTAATTGGTCAAATGTTAATCCATAAATGGATTCTTTTTTCATGTAGGACCCTCATTTCGTAACTTCTCAATATTACTATAGTAACGGAAAGCCACGCTTCTAAGCAAATTGTTTCTTTGTAATGGGTAAATTTACTACGACAAAACAGACACCATATTGTATGGTATTTCCTATTATAGAAATGAAGAAATGTTCCATGGAACGCTTCGTTAGATGATTCATATACTAATAGGTGAAGAAATGGTAGAGAGGTGAAAATGTGAAATACAATATTATCCGAGATTATATTGGGGTTGGAAATTCTCGTCCAGGTGAGCCCCTAGGTCAAGTAAGATTTATTGTGAGTCATGACACAGGAAATCCAGGATCTACCGCATACGCAAACCGAAACTACTTTGAGAACAGTGATCCACTAGCATCCGCTCACACGTTTATTGATGACAATACGATTTTAGAAATCATCCCGTTAAATGAAAGAGCTCTTCATGTTCGAAGTAATGTGCCAGGAGATAATTCAAGATACGGGGCAGATGCTAATAACGCAGCCATTGGTGTTGAATTAGCGTATGGACCAGGCATTAATTTTGAAGAAGCCTACAAACGATATGTTTGGTACCATGCTTATTTAGTAGATAAATTTAACCTTGATCCAAGTGAAGATATTATTGCGCATAGCACGCTAGATCCCGCTCGCCGAACAGATCCACAAAATGCGTTAAATCGATACGGAATCTCTTGGAGCGATTTTATTCGAGACGTGGAACAAACATTTGACCGATTGTTTCAAGGAAATGAAGCTATTCCAGAACCTGTTGTTAAAGGTACTTCTGTAGAACTACCTCTAGATATAGGAGATCAAGGTCCATTTGTTCAAGAAGTCCAACAGTCACTAATTCGTGTTGGTTTCCCACTTCCGATCTTTGGTGCAGATGGAATTTATGGAGAAGAAACGAAACGTGCTGTGATGAAGTTTCAAAGAAAATATGGATTGACCGTTGACGGGTTGGTTGGTCCGCAAACATTAGATAAACTAGCGGAAGTAAAAGGGGCCACTCGCCCGATTAACGATTTCCCATTACCATCCGGTATTCTTCGAAGAGGTGATCAAGGCACAGGAGTTCGCCAATTACAGCGTGCCTTACAACGAATTGGATTTGATCCACAGCTAATTGATGGGATTTATGGACCGTTAACTGAAAATGCAGTGCGCCGCTTCCAGTCCAAGTATGCGGATTTGCAGAACGATGGGATTTATGGACCAAACACTAGACGCTTTATTGAAATGGAACTTAGTGAACTATAGGATAAAAAAATGGTATTAGAGCTTACTCTAATACCATTTTTTTATCCATTCTTTAAACTCCTTTATCGATTCAAAATATTGATCGGGTTCTAGATTGAACTCCTTCGTTTGAACATGCTCCAACCAATGAACGCCGACTGTTGTCACACCAGCTTCTTTCCCTGCTTGAATGTCTGCATTACTATCCCCTATGAACATCGCTTCATCTGGATGCACTTCTAATCTATGTAACGCCTTGTTTAATCCTTCTGGATCTGGTTTGGCAACTTGAACATCATCCCCTGTAATAGTAAGATCAAATATACCTTCCATCTCTAATTTTTGAAGTGATATGTCCAAGCTTCTTCTCGCTTTGCCTGTAACCATACCTAATTTAAACCCTTTTTCTTTCAAATCCTTTAGTAACACTTCGATCTCACTATTTCTTGGAACAAATGCTTCATGTTGTGTTTCATATACATGAAAATACCACTCAACTGCCTCTTCTTTTTTATCATGCTTCAAATTCTGTCTTATAATATCCGCTTCTGTTGGACCAAACATCTCTACAATTTCTTCTTCTGTTAAGGAGCGATGATCGTATTCCTCAAACGTTTTTTGGAACCCTTCAAAACAAACAGGCAATGTATCAGCTAAAGTTCCATCAAAATCGAAAATTATGGCTTTCATCCTATCCCATCCTTTTTTTAGAATAATAATCGAATTGCACCTAAAGCAGTAAATGTCAGAATTAATACATGAAATGTTTTTTGTGGTATTTTCGGTAAAAGCTTAATACCTATAACAGCACCAATGACAATGGATGGTACAAGCCATACATTAAAAGCTAGTGAATCAAACGTAATTAAATCTAGTTGTACATAGAACGGTACCTTGATTACATTAACAAACAAGAAAAACCAAGCCCCTGTCCCGACGAACTCTTTCTTCGGCAATTCTTTAACTAGGAGATAGATGGCCATCACACCTCCAGCGGCATTTCCAATCATCGTTGCAAACCCCGCCAATCCCCCCATAGCAATGGTGAACCACATAGCCTTCGGTAAAGCCTGATTAAAGGACTCTCCGAACTTCTCTCTACTAATTTGTAAAACAATTAGAGCTAGTACAAGAATACCAATCATCGGCTTTAACTGCTCACTACTTACTTCGTCTAAAACAAAATAACCAGCAATTATGCCAATTAGAACCCAAGGAACCAAAGAGAATAAATATTTCCAAACTACACTTCTTCTATAATAAACAACGGCAAAAATATCTCCTATGATGAGAAGTGGAAGCAAGATTCCAACAGATTCTTTCGCAGGAAATATCAACATTAAAGCAGTCACTACTAAAATGCCTAAACTAGAAATACCTGTTTTCGTAAATCCAATAAACATTGCGCAAGTAAGAACGACTCCCCATTGTATTACGGACAGCTCAAACATTCGAACACCCCATCTCTGACTCTTCTTATTGTACTATGTTCGGGTCTATTGAGAAATATAAAATGGAGCATCCCTAATCGGAAAGCTCCATTTTAATGTGTCTATTGACGTTCATGAAGTTGATTTTATCACTGGATTTCGGTTTAAAACGTTCGAAATAAGCTTTTTATCGCAATGTAGTCGTTTATAATCGCTTGCGCCACATTTCTTATCATTTCCGAAACCATGTAGCATTCTCATCCATATGGACAAACGGAATATCCGTATCCACTTCTCCATATATCTTATCTCGATCTTCATCCTGACCTGCAAGCCATGCAGCAAAATCAAAGACTGTTGGCTTTTGATTTCCACCTAAAGCCATCCATACCTTTTGTTCACTCGGGAAATAGGCTGCTGTATGTATCGTTCCTGCCCAGCTTTTATAGTCAGTTGAAAATAGCCCTTTGTCCATGTCATTGAAAAGTCGAAAAGCCTGCTCACCTTCCGAAAGATTCGCCTGTTCAATAATATCTAATCGGCGTTGGGAATCTTTTAAATAATTGCGGTTCTCTGCTTTCATGATTTCAAAATGGTTTGTACATGCCTGTGCTTCCCTTACCTCTACACCTCTTGGTGATGCTTCTACTACACGAGTTTTACCAGTTGTATCATACACAATATAGCTAAAGGAATGACGATGTGGTAGCTCTTGCAACAGCCTTACCGCTTCATCTACATTGGAACAGTTTTCTAGTACCATTCTTCCAATCAACCCACAGATAAATCCATCTCCAGGTTGTTTTCTATGCATAAAGTTATACCCCATCACTAATCCTTTTTCATTGATTCCATCAGAGCGTCCCGTAATCCGTTGACTATTACCTGCTACCGCATATCCGGCATCCGTTGGTTTGTAAAAAACAAATCTTCCTTCATACGTCTTCGGATGATAGTCATAGTTTCTGATAAAATAGTCTTGACCGGTCACGATGGAACAACCTGATTTCTCATAGTCCAATCGATAGCCACCGAATTCCTTTAACACCTTTTGCATGGGCCATTCTAGCGAATCTCTCAGTCCACACAATTCCTCCCAAATGGCTGGTGCAAATCGGTCAAACATTTCTTTGGTTTCTTGCTCATCTAAAACAAATCTCGCCCTACGCACCTTCCATTGTCTTTCCCTATTTTTAAGAATTAAAGATTCTTTAAGCTCTACGCCTTGTTGGTATCCAAAGTCATAGTGACTCCCGCGAAATTGAATAATCGTGCTGTAAATCTTTTTCAATCTAAGCAACCCTCTCTACAGAATTCTATTTACAGTTTATCGTAATGGAATACATATGGAAATGAAACTAAACCGACTTTGTGTTTACTCCTTATTCTCTGCCATATCATCCACAATCTGTTCTGCTAGTCGACGATACAAATTACTCATATGAACTAACACACTTACTAAAAGAAGGTTATCAATAATTTCGTCCCCATCACTAATAGAATTCTCTATTAACTCATTGTTTAGCTTTTGTACATTTTCTGTAAAAGATATCGAGCTACTGTTTGTTTGTGCTACATATGCGTTATATAATGCTTCTAAAGATACTTTTTCTGCTGATTGGGTCTTGTCTAATAAAGATTTAATATCGCTAATAGAAAGGGTTCCTTTCAGCTGATAAATTAAACTAATGAGCATAATATGTTCTTTTGAATACCTCTTGTTTTTAATCGGTGGGAATAGCTTACCCTTTGCATAATTGTTAATCATCGTTTTGGTTAATACTTTGTCGTCGGGTTTTCTTTTTGATCCACTAAATGCTTTTTCAAACAGTTGTGTGACTTGATCCATATATAAATCAATGTCTGGAATATCGTCCATCTTAATTTGATTTTCTAGCTCTAACTGTTGTATTCGATTTCGTAATTGTTGGTTATCCATTTCATCAACCTCAGTTTTTCTTTTTATTATAGACGGTAAAAACAAGCTAGTAAACATTGACTACGTCTTAATATGGTAGTATTATAATATGTAGTATCAAAAACTACATGATACGATAAGGGGAAATGATGATGAATACGTATATTCGAGAGCCTATTAACGGCCTAACACATTTATTTGGTGCAGTTCTTTCGTTTGTTGGATTGTTAGCGATGGTGATTAAAGCAGATAGTGTCATCAGCATTACTGCTGGGATTATATTCGGGGTGAGTATGATTTTGCTCTATTCCGCATCCGCAACGTACCATATGGTCATTGCCAAACAGAAAGTCATTGCGTTTTTAAGAAGACTAGATCACTCCATGATTTACGTATTAATCGCTGGGACATATGCTCCTTTTTGCCTTGTTGCTCTGGATAATTGGGTAGGAATTACGCTCTTTAGTGTGATAAGCTCCATTGCCGTTCTAGGTGTCTTATTCAAAATGATTTGGTTCCATTCTCCAAGATGGTTATCGACTTCCCTTTATATTGGGATGGGCTGGATGATTGTTTTCGTAGCAGGTCCATTGACAGGAACGGTAGAATCAATTGGACTAATTCTCCTGTTGGTGGGAGGAATTATATACACGATTGGTGGAGTCATTTACGCAACAAAACCGAAATTTTTAGAATCTAAGTATATGGGATTTCATGAAATATTCCATATTTTCATCCTATTAGGTAGCCTTGCACACTTCTTTAGTGTCTATCTCTATATCCTTTAAAGACAAGCTTGTCCAATGGACAAGCTTGTCTTATGATGTCTTTTTTCCATAAAGTGGTCGATAAATTCAACTAGGTGTTCCACAAAATGTTCACCAATGGTTTTTAAAGAATTAGTAGCAATGCAATCGTACTTTAAAAAGTACGGCTGTATGATCTTAAGATTAAGCTAGTATGGTTTTCCAGTTGCCTTTCCTCCCCAGCCGTGTCGATCATACACCACTTCTAGCCCTTCTAAGGTGGTTCGAAATATATCACACTTAATTTTTTTATGCCCTTGCTTTTCCCTCCTATTTTGGACGACACTTAGGCTGTAAAGTCTTCCCAAGTAAAGTCTATCGATAGTAAGCCGATGGTTTCTTCTTCTTTCCATTACCAATCCGTTATCGTAGCTAACTCTGGTTTTCGGAAACAAGGTAATTGCTCAGATAACCCAAACATTTTGCAGATTTCAGGACGGGAAGAATAAATACCGCATCTATTTTGATCCAAGTCATAAAAAATGCACGTGCCGTAATATCTTTGCTGATTCCGCAGCTGTTCACGCTGTTTTTTTGGCATAGATCTAACTTTCTTCGTAATCTTCTAGAGTTCTTTACTAGTAATTTGGACCGGACCACAGCATAATCCCGGACATGTGGCACAAGGTAACGTTTCCATCTTTTCCCCTCGGTTCTTCTTTCAAATCTTCTACATACTTATATAGACTCCAAATATTACAAAAAGGTTATAAAAATTCAAATAAAATAGCTCTCCTAAACAGAAGAGCTATTTTATCCGTTATTTGTAATCTGAACCCTCTGAATGAGGGGTATGATTCTGGGTTGGAGGTGTTTCCCAAGCATTCACGTAGACTGTATATCCTACGATGACAACTACCAAATACAGGACGGCAGCGATTGCCCACTTTTTCATCATTATTTCTCCTTTTTAAAGTTTTACCCTTTGGAGTCTAAGAGCATTCAAGACGACAGAAACAGAACTGAAAGCCATCGCTGCACCCGCAAGCCATGGGGCAAGGAATCCAAGTGCTGCAATCGGAATCCCGAGCGTGTTATATCCAAATGCCCAAAATAAATTTTGTTTAATGTTTACAATAGTCTTTTTACTCATGAGGATAGCATCTGCAATACTATTCAAGTCACCACGGATAAGTGTAATATCTGCAGCTTCCATTGCAATATCTGTCCCTGTCCCAATTGCCATTCCGATTTCTGCTAAAGCTAGCGCTGGGGCATCATTGATTCCATCTCCGACCATTGCTACTTTTTCCCCTGCTTCCTGCAATTTTTTTACTTCTTCAGCCTTCTGTTCTGGAAGTACTTCCGCAATAACATGCTCTATTCCAGCTTCAGACGCAATCGCTTTTGCAGTTCGCTCATTGTCTCCTGTAATCATATACACGTTTAATCCCATATCTTTCAATCGGGAAATTGCTGTTTTCGAACTATCCTTAATTGTATCGGCGACAGCAACTAAACCTGCATACTGCCCGTCGATTGCAACCAGCATAACTGTTTTACCGGTTCCCTCTAATTCTGTGACTTTTGAAAGTATCTCTTCTACATTCACATGGAGTTGTTTCATTAATTTTCTAGTTCCAATGACAACTTCCGTTTCTTTTACCTTTGCTTTAATCCCGTAACCGGGTATCGCCTCAAAGGAATCCGATCGGTTTAGCGATAGTCCTCTATCCTCAATTCCTTTTACAATTGCCTGTGCTAATGGGTGTTCGGATTGCTTTTCAGCAGATCCAACGAATTGAAGAAATGTTTCTTGTTCCATAGAGCTCTCCACAATCACATCCGTTAATACTGGCTGTCCATTCGTTACTGTACCCGTTTTATCTAGTAAAATCGTCGTAAGATCATGTGTTTTTTCAAGGTGTTCTCCACCTTTAAATAGAATTCCAAATTCGGCAGAACGCCCAGATCCTGCCATGATAGAGGTTGGGGTTGCTAACCCAAGGGCACATGGACAAGCTATAACTAGTACAGCAATTAATTTTTCTAAGGCCACAGCAAATTGTCCTGGTTCCACCCAGATAATCCAGATCAAGAATGTAAGAAACGCAATTGCTACTACAATTGGGACAAAAATACCCGAGATTTGATCTGCCAATCGTTGAATAGGTGCTTTCGAGCCTTGTGCATCTTCAACGACTTTTACAATCTGTGCTAATGCTGTGTCTTTTCCTACTTTAGTCGCTTTCATCTTAATAAACCCATTTTTATTAATAGTAGACCCGATTAACGAATCTCCTGCTTCCTTATCAACCGGAACACTCTCTCCTGTGATCATAGACTCATCAATAGCGGATTGTCCTTCAATTATTTCTCCATCCACTGGAATTTTTTCACCTGGTTTTACGTAAACCATGTCACCAACTATGACTTGTTCTATTGGGATAACTAGTTCATTTCCATCTCGAACAACCGTTGCCGTTTTCGCTTGAAGATTCATTAGCTTTTTAATCGCTTCTGAAGATCGCCCTTTTGCTTTTGCTTCGAATAATTTCCCTAACAAAATAAGTGTAATAAGTACGGCGCTTGTTTCAAAATACAATTCCACCATTTTTTCTCCAGAGCCAATCGATTGTATTGTTAAATACAAGCTATAAAAATAGGCTGCAGATGTTCCTAAGGCTACAAGTACATCCATATTGGCACTGCCATTTCGTAACGCTTTATAGGCACCTACATAAAATTGCTTTCCTACCACAAATTGAACCGGTGTTGCTAACGCTAATTGAACCCAAGGATTCATAAGCATATCTGGCAGCCATATAAAATTTGTAAACTCAAAATGGCTGACCATCGCCCACAATAACGGAACAGAGAGAATGAGTGAAAAGATGAATTTTCCTTGTTGCTTCTCGATTTCCTTTGTTCGGTAGTCGACCGCGTCTTGTTGATCTCCTTTGAGTATTGCTCCATACCCTAGCTTTTCCACCTTTTCAACTAGGTTTTGAATGGTAACTGTATTCGGATCGTATTCCACGGTTCCGCTTTCAAGTGCTAAGTTAATCGAAGCGGTTGATACACCTTCCATCTTGTTCAAGCCTTTTTCAATTCGAGTCGCACATGCTGCGCAGGTCATCCCCGTAATAGAAAACTCTGCTTTCTCCTGAACAACGTCATAGCCTAAATCACGGACTTTGGATTGTAGTGCATCTATATTTGTTTTCTCCGGATCATAGGATACATTCGCCTGTTCCAGCGCAAAATTAACTCCGGCTGTTTCAACTCCATCTATTTTATTAAGTCCTTTTTCAATTCGATTTGCACACGCGGCACAGGTCATACCAGTAATTTGTAAATTTATGTCTTTCACGGTATCACTCATCTTGTTTCTCTCCTTCTCACCGTTATTTTGTTTATGTAAGAGGTGCTGGTAAAAGCACCTCTGTTATTAGGCTACATCATAGCCTTGGTCTTCAATTGTATCCTTTATTTCATTTAGCGTTACTTGTTCAGAGTCATAACGAATGTCCACATTCCCATCTTGTAAATCCACCTTCACACTTTCCACACCAGCCATTTTACCAACGTTTCCTTCAACGGCACTCACACAGTGATTACAAGACATACCTTCGACTTTTAATGTAATTTGTTCCATAGTTATCGCTCCTTTTAAAATGGGAATCTTTTCTTCACTTTTTATACTATACCCCCCTAAGGTATATTGTCAACAGAAACTTTATAAATTTTTCTTATAAGTTATGATATGTAATATAGTACTTTTTAACCGGGAGGATCCATAATGAATTTATACAATGGTAATTCAAACATTCTCTACTTTTCACAATACCCGAACATACACATAAAAAACAAAAGCACGGCTCAAAAGTCTGTAACCTTATCCTTTGATGATGGGCCTAGTGAACATTTAGAACGAATACTTACTATTCTTAAAAACGAAAGAATCCCTGCAATGTTCTTTTTCCAGGGAAACCAAATACAGACACATAATCCCTTGCAGAAGGTACTTGAATATGGACATGAAATTGGCTCCCATTCTTCCAATCACATTGCCCTATCTTCATTATCTAAGGAAGAGCAATATAAGGAGATAAAAGATAGTATAGAAACCATTGAATCGCAAACTAATCGAAGGGTTCGTTATTTTCGCCCTCCATACGGAGATTTTAACGAGGATACGCTTCAGATTGCAGAGAAGTTAAATATTCAAGTTGTCATGTGGAGAATCGCATCCTTGGATTGGGAATTAGAGCAAGACCCTCCTCAAATTATTACCAATGTGATTCAGCATTTAGAGGATAAAGCGATCATTCTACGACATGAGTTTCAGCAAACCGTGCATATACTACCAAAGCTTATTGAAGAGATCCGTAAGAGCGGGTACACGTTTTCTTTACTGGAAGAGGAAAGGGGGTTATACGGCGACTATTGATATAGTGCAAAACCTCTGTTTTAAAAACGCTCATCCATACCCACCACCGGTATTTTTGAAGTTTTGATTAAATTTCTTTCCATTAATATCAGCAGCATACCCATTTCTTAATGGTTTTCATTTTCGCTCATCAGAGTTTGTGATAAAATTCCAATATCAATGCAAGAAAAGGAGACTTTATGAAAACATACAAAACATTGTTTTTGGACATCGATGGAACTGTATTGAAGCCAGATCACACAATTGATCCGTCTACGGTGGATGCTGTGAACCAAGTAAAAGATAAAGGCGTGGAAGTATTTTTAGCTACGGGGCGACCACTTCATGAAATAGCACCTATAGCGAACGAGCTAGCTATCGATTCTTTTATAGGATATAACGGTGCACTTGCAATATACAAAGAACAAGTTATGGTCAATGAACCAATCGCTACAAATACAATCCATCAATTCTTAAACATTGCGGAAACTTACGGACATGAAATGGTTCTATATACAAGTAAGCAAAATACGTTTACAACGCTCGCATCCCCAATTGTGCAACAATTTATTGATACTTTTAAACTACAAAAGAACACCCTGTATTCACCGGACTACGCGGATGATATTCTAGGTATCACATTGATGGGAGTAGACAAAAAAGAAATCCCTCACTATCAATTAAGTGATGATTTGTTCTTTTCTCAAGTAAATGTCCATGGTCTGGAGCATTCCTATGATGTTATTCGTAATCGGGTCAATAAAGGCAAAGCCATTGAAAAGTTGCTGACTCACCTTAAAATAGATAAAGCAGAGGCAATAGCATTTGGAGACGGAATGAATGATAAAGAAATGCTAAGCTTTGTTGGAGAAGGATTTGCTATGGGGAATGGACATCCTGATTTATTTACTTACGCAAAGCATAAAACAACTGCAGTTACGGAGGCAGGGATTTTCCATGGATTACGAAAGCTAGGTTTGGTGGAATGAATCAGCTATTGATTCATTCCCTTTTTTAACTTTCGTTCGCAATACAAAAAAAGAGCCTCCACCAATTGTGGAGGCTTAACAGGAGGTTAAACAAGCCAATAACAAAAACCAAAGTACCTGAGAGAGTTTAGATCCTTTGGTTTTTGACTGTCGCATCCTTACCGGCTGCAACTATATTCTCAGACACCTTGAGAATAGATCGAAAGCATATACCTAAAAGGCAGATAGCCTCGAGTCCCGTACTTATGTGTTACACTGACATTCCCTTTTCAAAGATGTTTTGTTTTCTATGAACATAATGTAACATAGGTTTTTATAGCTCACGACAGTTTTGTCAGGATATCTTACAATGTTTTTTCAAAATCTCCCATTACTTCGCAGATAGGGTTCTCGTTACATTCCATACCTGACGATAATCATGATACGCATTAAGCGCAATGTCTAAATCATGAAAATAACGGTGGAGATTTCTTACATGTTCGATATTTTCTTCTTCCTTCACGGATTTAGCTAATCTCTCAATATGCTCTAAATCATGAATAAGGTTTTCTTCTTTCGCGGATTCTACAAACCCACCTATTTTCTTCAAAATATCATCTGCCATGTTTCTTTGCTCTATCCAATTCAAGTGGTTAATTGCGCCATATCCTGTTGTATCATTATAAAATTCATGAGTAGAGGAAACGTAGTCTCCAATATTCCGGTGGTCTTTCCCTATCGTTGCCTGCACTTCTTTTATCTTCTCTGCAGTTTCTTCATCAATATCTTCCGCATTCATTGACGTTAATTCACCAGCTAAATCCCTACCTTCAGACTCTGGTGCAGAGAAAAACATTACATATCCTGCTATGACACTTATTGCAACAACCATGAGCGTTATCATTAAGGTCCATCCGTATAGTCCGATTTTTTTCACCTTAACACCCTTTCCGAACACTACATGTCATACATATCTTACCAAATATATGATGTGCAAGTATCCGACGATTGATGCATATTGAAACCATTTCTTATTGTTCCCCGTATAGTACAGTAACTGGATGAAAGGAATGAAACGATGAAAAAACAATTTACTATAACGTCTTTATGTCTGGCCACTGTATTTGTTTTATCTGGGTGCTCTCTTTTTGGTGAAGTGGAAAATACGATGAATTATGCAGAAGAAGCACAAGATCACATTCATACATTAGCAAACTTTGCAGAGGAAGCACCGACCATGCTATCAAGTGCTATGGAAGATCCACAAATGAAAGAAAAGCTTCTAAACAAACTTGAAACCCTTGAAGCAGATATAAAATCGTTTCAAAACATAGAAGTACCTGCGGTTGCAGAATCGATTCATCAACAAATAGAAGAAAAAAATAGTGTACTTTTAGAAGAAATTCAAACATACACACAACAAGGAGAATTAGTAATAGAAGACATACAGCAATCGGAGATGTTCACTACCATTCGTGACCTACAATCATTAATGACTCAAATTGAAAATCTTGGATTATAAAAAAGAATTGGCCCCACATGGAGGCCATTTTTTTATCGGATTAACGTAAAGAGTGATTCACCAGTTTCCGTATTATCAATAACTCCTTCAAAATACTCTGATCCTGGACCGTATGCATACACATTTACATCCACACCTGTATGCCCTCCAGTTGTCCACCCCGTACCAGACCTTTTATCAAAAATAACTTCTATTGCATTATCAATTTCCACACTATCTTTGGATCGTGCAGCAGTTTCCACGGATTGAATTTCTTCTTTCGTCAATTCCAAATCAATGTATGTTTCTAGCGTTTCTTTAACATCTGCTCCTTGTACAATTTGCTTCGCCATGAAATCAGGCGTTCTTTTCGCAGCTTTAATTGGTTCAGGATTCCACACATATGGACCATTTGCACCGATGGAAAGGCCACCTGTTGAATGGTCTGCCGTAGCTACAACTAGTGTATTCCCATCCCTTTTCGCAAAATCAATAGCTGCTTGGAATGCTTGTTCAAAGTCCTCCATTTCACTCATTGCACCAACGACATCATTATCATGACCAGCCCAATCAATTTGGCTACCTTCTACCATGAGGAAGAAGCCATCTCGATCTTTTTTCAATCGGTCAAGCGCAGCTTTCGTCATGTCTTCAAGCGATGGCGTATGTTCATCACGATCAATCATCTTATCCATTCCAACAGGAGCAAACAAACCAAGCACTTGGTCGTTTCTATTTCTAAGTAGCTCTTCCTTCGTATCTACGAACGAATAGCCATCCTCTTGAAATTCTTTAATTAAGTTACGGTCTTCTCGGTCGAAGTAGTTCGTTCCTCCACCTAACAATACATCTACTTTATGCTTGCCTCTAATCGTATCATCGAAATAATCATCGGCAATTTCATTGTAGTTGTGACGCGATTCATCATGCGTACCAAATGCGGCAGGCGTTGCATGATTGATCTGGGAAGTGGCTACTAATCCCGTTGCCTTTCCCTTTTCCTTCGCACGCTCTAAAACCGTTTTAACATCCTGTTTTTCCATATCCACTGCAATCGCTCCATTATATGTCTTCACACCAGAAGCCATAGAAGTAGCTGCTGCGGCAGAATCTGTTATGTTTTCTTCATGATCCCATGAATACGTTTTTTGTACCCCCACTAGGTATTCGTCAAAGGCTGTATTTTCCATCATAGGTGTAGACGGATCATCCTTCAAATAACGGTACATCGTGTTATAGGATGGTCCCATCCCGTCTCCAATTAGAAAAATGACATTTTCCACTTTTCCTTTTTTGTTCCAGTCATACCACCAGAAGTTATTCTTATCACTTTTCGCTTCCGTTACGGTCAAACCTCCAGCCAAGCAACTTGCTACCACAGCCGAAGCAACAGCAACTGGTAATACTTTTTTCATGCGTTTCTTCCACATATTTTCTCCCTCCCATTTTTCTTACACTGCCATTATAACGACAAGATTTAAAATCTCTTTTACAGGAACGTAAATAGTAGAAGGACTGCTAGATTCGAGTATTTAGACCTAATAATGCAGATGAGATTCGAACCGAAAGTACTATAAACGGAAGGCATTCGACATTATTTACTAGTCACGAGACTCTCTTATAGTGAGATGTTACTAGAATTTACAACATGAATACTTTACATTTTTAATCAACTTTTTACAAAAAAGGAGAGACCTATTCGGTCTCTCCTTTTGATTATCGAAGGATATCAAAAATATTATTTGCCGTTTCCGTATTATCTATTAATCCCGAAAAGTTTTCCTTCCCAGGACCATACCCATAGACATTCACGTCAACTCCGGTATGTCCACTGGTTGTCCAACCTGTGAAAGACCTAGCATCAAAGATTCTTTCAATGGCATTATCTATTTCTGCTACATCACCAGTCTTTTTAGCATTTTTTACGGAATCCACTTCTTCTTCAGTAAGCTCTAAATCAATATATCGGGAAAGCGCTTCTTCCACACTCATACCTTCCATTATTTTTTTGGAAATATAATCAGGAGTTTTCTTAGCAGCTTTTATTGGTTCTGGATTCCAATTATATTCTCCATTACTGCCAATAGACAATCCACCTGTAGAATGATCTGCAGTTGCTACTACTAGAGTGTGTCTATCTTTACGGGCAAAATTAATGGCAGCTTGAAAAGCTTCTTCAAAGTCTTCCATTTCACTCATCGCTCCAACAACGTCATTATCGTGTCCAGCCCAATCAATTTGACTACCTTCCACCATAAGGAAGAAACCATCCTTGTCCGATCTTAATCGATCCAATGCGGAATTCGTCATTTCTTTTAAGGAAGGCGTATTCTCATCTCTATCCATCATTTTATCCATGCCCACTGGCGCAAACAGTCCAAGTACCTGATCGTTATCATCGCGTAAAAGCTCTTTGCGGTTTTGGACAAAGCTATAGCCATCCTCTTTAAACTCCTCTACTAAATTACGATCCTCCCGAATAAAATAATCTGTTCCCCCACCTAGCATCACATCCACTTTGTGCTTTCCACGTATTAATTCATCGTAATAATCATCCGCGATTTCATTATAATTACTACGTGAGATATCATGAGCTCCAAAAGCTGCTGGAGTAGCATGATTGATTTGAGACGTTGAAACCAATCCTGTCGCCATTCCGTTTTCTTTTGCTTCCTCTAAAACCGTTTTAACACGCTCTTTCTCCATATCAACGGAGATAGCTCCGTTATACGTTTTGATTCCAGCAGCCATAGAAGTTGCTGCTGCTGCAGAATCCGTAATATTTTCATCATGATCAAACGAATACGTAACTTGCTTTCCTATAAAATGTTGATCAAAAACAGTCTCTTCCATCTCTGGTGTATTCGGATTATCTTTATAATAGCGGTACATAGTGTTATATGCAGGACCCATGCCATCTCCAATAAGCAGGATGACATTTTTTATCTTTCCTCGATGATGTTTGTGTTCACTCTTCGCTTCTGAAGTAGAGAACGTTCCTAGTAAACTACCAAGAACCAAACCAGTGATAACGCTTCCAATTACTAGTTTCTTACTTTTTTTCATATACTTCATTCCTTGTTCCCTCCCCTTTTTATTTTTTTCGTGCTCATTATAGCACGGTCTTAAGTATGAAAGAGGAAATGAAACAAAAACGATAGAAATGACCCAAGCTTTCTACTAAAATCTTCCGTTTGATAGAATGTAAGATGTGTAAATGGTTCTATTGAAATGAGAAAGCATGCGGAGATAATACTATACCGGTTTATAAAAAAATAACTAGAGATTTTCCTAGTTATCCATCGTTAATAATATTTTCCCTGTATGTTGTCTACTTTCCATTAATTCATGTGCACTTGTTGCTTCTTGAAGTGGAAAAGTATGTCCTATTTTCATCTTAATCACACCGCTTGCTAGAAGCGGAATGACTTCCTTCGCAATGTCTTCGATAAATTCCGGTCTTTTGCTTCTTGTTGTACCCAGACTAAAGCCCAATACAGATCTACAACTCGCATGAAGATCCTTTGTTTGAAAGCTCCCAGCCACACCGCTAGAATTACCAAAGTGGACCAATCTTCCAAAAGGCGCTAAGCAGTTCATACTTTCTTCTGAAACTACTCCAGAAATAGAATCGAGAATAACGTCGACTCCTTTTTCAGACGTTAGCTCCTGTACTTGGTCTGCAAAATCATCGTATGTAATCACGTCATCTGCACCAGCCTCTAATGCAGCAGAAGCCTTACGCATATCCCCACAGTTCCAATTACTCGTTTTGCTCCTAAATATTTAGCTAGTTGGATTGCAGTAGTTCCTACACCACCGGCTGCAGCGTGAACTAATATAGATTCTCCTTTTTCCATTCTAGCGACTTTCTTCAATAAAGCATAAGATAAGAAGCTTACAATTGGACTTGCAGCCGCAATTTCAAAGCTTAATGAATCGGAAATTGGAAAGGTAAGCTGAGAATCAGCAACCACATACTCTGCATAGGAGCCATTCCCCGGAAAGGCAAGGACTCGTTGACCTGGAACCAATCCTGTTACCCCTGGCCCAACCTTTTCTACCGTTCCAGCTGTGTCTAAACCTAACAAAAGTGGAAACGTCCCTTTTTTCTTTGTGCCTTTTCGATTCTTTATATCCGCAAAGTTTACACTTGTACTTGCTACTTTAATTAACACCTGTCCTTCTGCTGGTTCAGGGATAGGAACCTCCTTATAAGTTAATACTTCTGGACCACCAAAACACTCGATTATTACTGCCTTCATTTCTACTCACCCTACTTCTCTTCTATTTCTTATATCATATTAAAAATGCAATAAAATGGATATAAGAAAAACCACTTCAATCGAAGTGGTTTTAATATTGTAGTTCATATTAGTAACCGTATCCACCTGTTGGATAGTTGTTACCAACAATGACAAGCAATACGAATAGGACTACTAATAGAATGAAGCTATCGTTGCCCCAAGATCCGCCTCCTGCGTATCCCATGCTAAGCTCACCTCCTCCTGCACAAGGTAAGAGTTCAGTCTATTCCTGTATTCATTATTTGTTTCCTTACCTTGCAAGGTTAATATCAATGTATGTATTCACGACTTGTTTCGGGTAGGTTAGTGCCCGGTTTACAAGAAAAATAATGGTCATACCTATATTTATTTATTTTTTGTAAAGGCAAATCGTAATTTAGATATAAAGGATGCAAAACATGTTAAACTATAGACAGATACATGTACATATAGAGATAAGGAGACTTTTTATGAAATTAATCGCAACGGACTTAGATGGAACGTTATTAAATGGGGATCACAAAATCAGTAAAGAAAATGCTGAGGCCATAAAGAAAGCACAGCAGCAAGGTGTGAAGCTTGTGGTAGCAACCGGTAGATCATACAATTCTGCTCGAAAGCCTTTAGCAGATGTAGGATTAGTTGCCCCTGTGATTTGTTTAAACGGCGCTCAAATATATACGGTTGAAGGAAAATTAGTTCGGAGTGTTTCCTTAGAAAAAAATGTTGTCATGAACATAGTTGAAGCCTGTCGGAGTATGGGGGCGTACTTTGAGCTTTTCACAAACCATGGTGGATTTTCAAGCAGTCGAGATGATTTTCTTAACGTTATGGTAGATATCATGATGTCCGCAAACCCCGAATTACAAGAGGAAGATGTGAAACAGCATGCCCAAAAAAGATTTCAAGAAGAAGAAATTACAATTATAGAAGATTACGAGCAACTTATAAATAGAACGGACATTGAAATATTTAAATTATTGGCATTTTCCACAACTGACGAAACATTACAAAGTATCCGTGATGATCTTGCTGACGAGCAAGGAGTAGCAATCACTTCTTCAGGATTTGATAATTTAGAATTCAATCACCCCGATGCTCAAAAAGGAATTGCGCTTGAGCTATTTGCGAAAGACATCGGCATAAGTATGAAAGATGTAATGGCCATTGGTGACAACTATAATGATGTTTCCATGTTACGAGCTGCCGGAATTGGGGTCGCAATGGGGAACGCTGATGAGGAAATTAAACAAGTAAGTGATTTTGTTACAAAAAGCAATCTTGAGCATGGTGTAGCACATGCAATAGAAGAAAACTTAAAGCATTAGAATCCTTCAATTGAATTTTGCATATTGAAAAGCCACCCTCCCCAAGAGTGGCTTTTGTTCCTCTAGAGAGAATATTAATATCCTCCCCATCCCATAGGATAGCTATTACCTACGATAACAAGCAAGACAAACAAGACTACTAATAGAATAAAGCTGTCGTTACCCCAAGAAAATCCGTAGCTCATTATCTCACCTCCTTATCTTGGATGAGGAATATGAGCATTCCTCTGGATAATGAATGTGGATTCTGGCAATATTTTAATAGTTAACCTTGTTAAGTTAATATTACTATATGTAACACCTAGAATTCTGACTGGGTTGACGTCTTGAAAATATTGGATTAGGCTTATCTTTCAATTTGTTTCTTTTCTCCCAATTGTACTTGAACGTCCTCTAGGAAAGGGAGGCCTTCATTATCGCCAGAAACGCTTACAACCATGGATCCAATCGTTGCCGCAAGCTTTAACGTTTTTTGTAAATCCCAATTTTGAAGAAATCCATATAAAAAGCCCGCATTAAATCCATCCCCAGCACCTACTGTATCGACGACCTTTTTTGCTGGTACAGGATTTGCTTTGACATATTCTCCCTTATGAAAGGCTGCTGCTCCTCGTTCTCCCTTTTTAATGGCGATTGTTTCAATTCCAAATGCTTTACACGCTAATTGAATGCCTTCATCTGTCGACGTACCAAATAAAAGCTCTGCTTCTTCGTCGCCTGTAAGAAGAATGTCTGTATGTGGCAAATAACTAAGCAAGGTTTCTTTTGCTTTTTCCTTACTCCACAATTTCAAACGAATGTTTGGATCTAACGATACAAGTAATCCATGATCTTTCGCCGTTTTTATTGCATGTTTTAATATAGATGGATTTTGATCGTGAATGGCAGAGAATACTCCGGTAATATGAAGGATTTTTGCATGTTGAATATATGAAGCGTTCAGCGATTCTGGAGTCATCGTTAATGTGGGAGAGTTATTCCGGTAATAAAAGTTTCTCCCCGTCCCATCCTCCAGAATTTCTTTAAAATAAATAGAAGTAGGATGTCCATCCACTAGCTTTACTTCGGTTGTATCTATTCCTTCTCCTCGAGCAAAATGAAGAATATGCTTTCCAAACTCATCATTTCCTAAAGCACTAATCCAACCCGTTCTTAAACCGAGCCTTGCACAACCAATTGCCAGGTTTAACTCCGCGCCACCCACTTTTCTTTCAAACGAGTGAACAAATCGCATCGGTCCTTTCGAAGTGGGATTAAAGGTAACTAAAGCATCCCCAATTGTAATAACATCTAACATGTTCTACTCCCTTTCCTAAGTGAGATTAATCCCTGTTTTAATTCTATTGTATTATAGCGTGTAAGCGTTTCACAACATAAAAAAAGAGTACTTCGCTAATTGAACGAAGTACTCTCATCATTACGCTAAATCAACACCATTTGATGCGATTACTTTTTTATACCAATCAAAGCTTTTCTTTTTACTTCTTTGGAGTGTTCCATTTCCATCATTATCCTTATCAACATAAATATATCCGTAACGTTTTTTCATTTCTCCAGTACTCGCACTCACTAAATCAATTGGGCCCCAACTTGTGTATCCGATAATTTCCACCCCATCCTCAATAGCTTCTGCCATCTCTTCGAAGTGAGCTCTTAAATAGTCTATACGATAATCATCATTTACCGATCCATCTGCTTCTGGGATGTCCACAGCTCCTAATCCATTTTCCACGATAAATAATGGTTTTTGATAACGGTCATACAATTGATTTGCCGTAATACGGAGACCTTTCGGGTCAATCGTCCAGCCCCATTCTGACGTTGTTAGGTAAGGATTTTTCACGGAAGCGAAGACATTTCCTTCCGTTTGATCACCTAATATATCTGGATCCGTACTTATACAACGACTTGCGTAATAGCTAAAGCCAATATAGTCAACCGTATGTTCCCGAAGTATATCTTCATCCCAATCTTCCATTTCGATGTGGATGTTATTATCTTTAAAGAATCGCTTCGCATAGCCTGGGTATTCTCCACGAGATTGGACATCGATAAAGAAGAATGATTCTCGGTCCCTTGTCATCGCCTCCCACACATCGTCTGGATTACTTGTATAAGGGTAGGTAGACCCAGCTGCAAGCATACATCCGATTTGTGCATCTGGAATAATCTCATGACAAGCTTTTACAGCTAGGGCGCTAGCTACTAACTGATGATGAGCCGCTTGATACAAGGTTTGTAATTTATTTTCACCTTCTTCTAGAACAATTCCTGCACCTACAAAGGGAAGATGTAACAACATATTAATTTCATTGAACGTCATCCAATATTTCACTTTATCCTTGTAACGATTAAAAATCGTACGTGTGTATCGCTCATACAGATCGACCATTTTCCGATTTTTCCAACCGTTATATTTTTCAATAACCGCCACCGGTACATCAAAGTGACAAGTAGTCACAACAGGCTCAATATTATATTTTCTCAATTCATCAAATACGTCATCATAAAATTGCAAGCCCTTTTCGTTCGGTGATTCATCATCCCCATTAGGAAAAATTCTAGTCCAGGCAATTGACATCCGGAAGCTCTTAAAACCCATCTCAGCAAACAACGCAATGTCCTCTTTATAACGATGATAAAAGTCTATAGCTTCATGAGACGGATAAAACTCATTTTCCTTCGGTGTAAGAGAATCGATATTTCCTAACAAAACATTAAATCGGTTCTTGCCGATTGGCATCAAATCGACCGTCGTTAATCCTTTTCCATCTTCTAAGTATGCACCTTCTATTTGGTTAGCCGCGGTAGCACCACCCCAAAGAAATCCTTTTGGAAATTTCGTATTTGCCATGTAAAACCCTCCAGTTTATGTAGATTACTGCACTCATTTTTTGCTTGCCTACCTTCATTATACAACGCCACTTAATGAAACACTCGTGTTATTTCTATTAAATCTTCTATTACTAGATCAGCCTTTGGCACTTCAACATTAGCCGTTTTCATCCAGATTGTCTTCATACCGACATTTCTAGCTCCATCTATGTCATTTTTGGGGTGGTCCCCTACATAATAGGCTTCTGACGGTTGAACCTCCATCTGATTGAGTGCTCGTTGGAAGATTAACGGGTTTGGTTTTTTTATTTTTTCCCTCTCGGAGATCAGAATTGTATCAAAATATGTCTCTATTTTTAAGAATCGAATATTATTCCATTGAAATGGATCTTTACCATTTGTAATCATCCCCAGTTTTAACCCTTGATGGGTTAGCTTTTCTAATGTTTGATGGAGATTAGGAAATGGTACACAACTCCTGTGAAATTGCTTGACGTAATCCTTTAATAATTCTTCCCAAGTTACTTTGGATAGGTTACTTTCAGCTACTATTTGTTGATAGACCTTATCTTTCCAAACATATCCTCTTTCTTCTAATTCTAGAAATCTTTGCGTGAACTTCCTTTTCGATAGAGGGTATAGTCCTAGCTGATAACGATCAAACTGAGCATCTATAAATTTCTGAACAGAGGCATCCCTATCTAATAATGTTCCGTCCAAATCAAATAAAATAGCTTTTATTTCCATTACAACACCTCCAGCCATGGATGGGAAGGAGTTTGTAGGTGTATAGACTTTCCTTCTCCATACCTTTTTGGCTCTCATTCAAGTGTGGTAGTACTAATTTTCACGGTGTAACAGATTGAAAAGCTGGAGGATAGACTATCTCTCCCTCCACTCCTTTTAATGCTCCTTTTCTTAATTCTAATCCCATGAATGCTTCATCTGGGACTGGAAAAGGAGCTTCAACGCCTAGTGAGGATGCAGGTACAAAACCAAACTTCGGATAAAAGTTTGGATGACCAAGAACGAATACATGCTCATACCCTTCTTCTTTACAAACTTCCAATCCTCTTCGGACTAAAGCCGAGCCAATGCCTTTATACTGGAATTCTGGTAGAACTGCCATAGGTGCCAGCCCAAGCGTTTGTTTTGCGATTAACTCCGTTTCAAGAATAATTTTGCTAAATAAAATATGACCAATTACTCCTTCCACATGAGAATCTGCGACCAGAGATAGTTCCGGAACAAAATAAGTGGACGCTCTGATTGCATCTACTAGATCTGCTTCCTTGCCTTCATTATGAAACGCCTTTTTATGGAGTGCTCTGATAGCTAATTCATCCTCAGCCTTCTCTTGTCTAATCGTATATTCCACAGTTATTCTCCTTTTTTATTTCCGAATGATTTTGCTCATACATGTATTTTATACCATTAGGGAAAAATAAGGTAAGTACTAAAGCTTCCCATACATATAGGAAAGGTGTATAATATACTTCGATTCTCGAAAGAAAGGTCTGGATAACAATGACTGATATAGCTAATACACAAGTTAAGATAAAAAAAGAAAGAATCTGGACAAAAGACTTTGCCCTTATTGTAATGGCAAATTTTTTTATTTTTCTAGGTTTCCAAATGACACTTCCAACACTACCACTTTTCGTTCAACACCTCGGTGGAAGTGATCAATTAATCGGATTGATCGTTGGAATCTTCACGTTTTCTGCACTCATTTTTCGTCCATACGCTGGACATGCCCTTGAATCAAAAGGGAGACAATTCGTTTATATGTTAGGTCTAGCCATTTTTGTTCTTTCCGTTGGTTCTTTTGCTTTTATTGCGAGCATTTTTTTATTATTTGCGATGCGAGTCGTACAAGGAATTGGCTGGGGCTTTTCCACTACAGCGACCGGTACAATTGCCACGGATTTGATTCCTCCCAAACGTCGTGGGGAAGGTATGGGATACTTTGGACTTTCCGGGAATATCGCCTTAGCCTTTGGGCCAGCACTCGGTTTATACTTAGTAGAAAGAATATCCTTTCTCCAGCTGTTTTTACTTTGTGCAGTAATGGGGCTCATTGCGTTAATATTATCTTCTTTTATTAAATATAAGAAAGTGGAACAATCCGAGCATAAATCAGTTCCAATGAAATTTGATATATTTGAAAAAACTGCAATTGAGCCATCCATTCTACTATTTTTTATTACTGTTACGTTTGGTGGGATTGCATCCTTCTTACCGTTGTACACTGCTCAAGAAGGAGTAGAAGGGATTGAGATTTACTTTCTTGTCTATGCTGTGTTCTTGATGCTATCTCGTTCGTTTGCTGGACAGCTTTACGATAGAAAAGGGCACATTGTGGTGTTCTTACCTGGTACACTTCTGATTCTTAGCGCCATGATTCTATTAGTTTGGCTACCAAATTCTTTCGTCCTATTCATTGCAGCTGGATTATACGGATTGGGATTCGGTACCGTACAACCAGCCTTACAAGCTTGGTCTGTAGACAAAGCACCGCCGCACCGAAAAGGAATGGCGAACGCAACGTTCTTCTCCTTCTTTGATATGGGGGTAGGGATTGGGGCGATGTCGTTTGGTGTTATTGCTCATTCATTTGGTTACAACATCATTTATGTAACATCCGCATTTTCGGTATTTATTTCCATGATAATTTATGTAGGCTTGTTATGGAAGAGTAGGAAGGTAGCTTAAAAAGAGGGAGTTCCCTCTCTTTTTTTTGGATTTGAAAGTATTTGTTTGTTAGATGAAAGTATTCTATTTAAATATGAAAGTAATTTAGATTATTTAAAAGTAATTCAATAAAAATGATAGTATTTCTTAATAAAATGAAAGTAACACATTATAACTCTTCTTTTCTCCATAAAAAGGTTAACCAAATTGCTGCAAATACCATAAGAGAACACCCTGCAATCAAGTACACAATGGTTACTCCTACTAATTCTAGGAGTAAATACGAAAATAATGGCCCTACTGCTGCCCCAACGTCTACTATAACAGTATAGGACGTCATCATTTTTACTCCATTTGTTTTAGCAGCTACATTTGTAGCAAACGTGTCTGCAGCTACTACAAAAACGTTCGATAATAATTGAAAGACAAGTAAATACCCAAGTAGCCAACCGACGGAGCTTATATTACTTAGTAAAACAAACATAGTACCTGTGCTTAAAATGGTTAGGATTAACCATAAAACGGGGGAATTTGCTTTATCTAACTTTCTACCGATGAGCGGAGAAAGGAATGGTCCCCACCCCCAACGGATTGCTTGCATGAAACCAGCAATGGAAGCTGCTCCTATCGTCCAAATCCAAACTGTCCAAGCATTCTCGTATGTGTGTTCCACCAGCGTACTTAACGTAGCAGAAAATAAACCAAAAATGGTCGTTCCCATCATAAACCCAGTAAGTAAGACCATCGATACAAAAGGAGTCCTCCATTTTTCATGTTTCTTATTAACCGCTTCTTTCTTGGTTCTACTTACTTGTGGAACTAAATACCAAACAAACGGGGTTCCGAGGAGACCACAAATAACAAACACAGTCGTTACAAACTGGATGGAGGTTTGATCGACTAAGAAGCCGCCAGCTAACATTCCAATTAATCCACCAATTCCCCATAGCCCATTATACAAGCCTACTAATTGTCCTCGATTTCGATCACTTCCAACCTCAATAATGGTTAGAAATCCACCTAGTCTCAGCAATGACCATGCGATTCCCCATACCACTCTAGCCAAGACCAATATAAGAAAATCGGGAAATAATCCATAAGCTGCCGTAGTTCCCGTAGCAAGAATCATAGCTATTAGCATCCCTGAACGTAATGAAAAACGGGAATAAAACAATCCGACTAAAGGATTGACAGGAAGTCGTATAAACCGATTCACTGAAAGAAGAACACCGATTTGCCATATTGCTGTTAGACCGAAATCCTCCCAATAAATGGGCAACACGACTAAAAGCATGGCATCACCTAGAATGGCAACTGCTGTTAAAATGGAAACCCCTACTACTCTAGCTTTTGCTGTATGCATTGCCTCATTCTCCCTCCTATTTGAAAGCTATAATCATGATTATAGCTTTCAAATAGGAGAAAAAAAAGTGTATAGTTATCGAAATAAAATTTCACCTTTTCTAGAAAGAAGGCTCGTCTATGAAACCATTAGACTATTACGAACATTTATATGCACATATTCAACAAACGAATAAAGAGATTCCAATTCCTATAGAACAGCTAGCTTCCTTATTCATTTGTTCTAGACGAAATGTAAAATTAATCCTGAACAAATTCCAGGATAATGGTTGGATAACGTGGAAGCATGGGATCGGGAGAGGTAATGTCTCACATATCATACTAAATTTCACCTTTCATCAACTTGTATTATCAGAAGCAAAGCAGATGGCCCATACACATCCGATTGATATATGTATGGCATTCATTCGCAAGAAATCAGTGCCCGTTGAAATCCAAAAAGAATATGTAACCTGGATTTTCTCAGATGATTTATACCACACAGAACAAGAAAGAGATCGGATTCAATTCCCTTCCTATCGAGCTCTCCAGACTTTGGATCCTGTCTATGTTAATCGTAGGACTGAAAATCACTTCATGCGGCACATGTATCAGCAACTAGTTAAATTTGATAAAAACAATGGCGTACATGTACCTTCCATTGCACATTATTGGGAACATAATGGTACCTACACTATATGGCGATTTCATTTAAGAAAAGGGATTATGTTTCATAACCATTCAGAGCTGACAGCAGAAGATGTAGCTTTTAGTTTTCAACGGTTATCTCACCTAAACTCACCTTATAAATGGATGATAAAATATTTGGAACGTATTCAGGTAGACTCGATTCATCAAGTATCGTTTTACTTCCTAGAACCAACTCCTTTCTTTCTTCATGTTGTGAGTTCTTTGGGTGGAAGCATCCTTACGCCTTCAGAAAATGAATCGTCTTCCATCGGGACTGGGCCATTTAAATTGTCAAAACTCAACGATGAAAAATTAAAGTTATCCATCCATAATCGTTATTCAGGCTATCGTCCGTTCTTAGATGAGGTGGTCATGTTTTTCTTTCCAGAGCTCTACGATAACAAATATGCGTCAGAGCACATGCTGGAACATGCAGACTTATTTCCATATCCATATGTTCAAAAACAGAAGGACGATTACCAACAGAAAACAATGATTGACCGAGGGAGTAAACTACTAACATTTAATAGAAAGCAAGGACTATTAGCAAAGGATGAGAAGTTAAGAAAAGCTTTGTATCATGCGTTATCTCCAGAAAAAATGATTTCCACTTTGAAAGGTAATCGGTATGTACCGGCTTTTCGTTTACTCAGAGAATGGGAATCAGAAATTACTAATCAACGTCATAAGTCTCTCTCAAAGACTGCATTAGAAGAAAGTACATACCAAGGGGAAACCTTACATCTTTATACATATAGTGGTGCTGGAAATGAATTAGATGCTCAATGGATCAAAACAGAATTAGAAACGCTCGAAGTTTGTCTTTGTATTCATGTTTTGTCTTATGATTCTCTATTTTCTACTGATTTAGCAAAGGAAGCGGATTTGTTACTTGCGGAGCAGCTTGGGGATGAAAATCTGATTTATAGTTGTCTTGGGACTTTTTTAGGAAATCACAGTATTTGGAGTTTTCATTTACCAACCAAAGTAATGGAAGAAATAGAAAAACAACTACAAACGAATCGGACAACTAACGAGCTTTTACAGTCATTACAAAAGGTAGAAGAAACCTTATTCCATGAATACAGCTTTAGTTGCCTATATCGACTTCAACAATATGCTATTTTTCCAGCTCATGTAAAACATATAAAGCTTAATGCACTTGGATGGGTAGATTATTCGAGCCTATGGATAACATAAAAATATGCCCCGTGCACATGGCACGAGGCATATTTTGGGTTAATTAACAGGTACATGATTTTTGTCTTTCTTCATCTTTTTCTTTTCTTTCTCTTCCCTTTTCCTTTCTTTATCTTCCATTTTTTTCGGTTTTACAATTTCTTTATTGGCTGCTTTATAAAAGGACGCTCCCATTAGAATCATTACGACGGAGAAAGGTAGTGCTGCGATTATCAGCATGTTTTGTAATCCTTGCGTGCCTCCAAAGTACACAATGATAGCTGCCATTGCAGACATAGCAAGTCCCCAAACAATTTTCACGGAATTAGATGGATGGATATCCCCATTTGTTGTCAGCATTCCTAGTACAAATGTGGCAGAATCCGCTGATGTAATAAAGAAAATCCCAATGACGAAAATTGTAACAAACGACATAATGGCACCTAATGGATAATGTTGTAGCACTGCAAACGTCGTTGTTTCTAATGAATATTGTGAAATCATATCAATCGCATTTTGTTCAATATTTAAAGCAGAAACACCAAACACCGCGAAAAAAATAAAACACACAAGCGCTGGGACAAATAAGACGCCTAACATAAATTCCTTTATCGTCCTTCCCCTAGAGATTCTTGCAATAAAGACACCGACGAATGGTGCCCAAGAAATCCACCATGCCCAGTAGAAGATTGTCCAGTTATCAATCCACGTTCTTCCCTCTTCATTCAACGGAGAAATACGAAAACTCATCTCAAAAAAGTTGGTAATATAATTCCCTAATGTTGCGGTGAACATGTTTAAAATATACATAGTTGGTCCTACGATAAACAGTAGTAACAATAATACAAAACCTAGTCCCATATTTGCGTTACTTAAGTATTTTATCCCTTTTCCAACGCCGGACCATGCCGAGAAAATAAATAGAAAGGTTGATACGGCCAAAATTATCAACTGCATCGTAAAGTTTTTTGGTGTGTCAAATAAAAAAGACAAACCACCATTAATTTGAGCGGATCCAAAGCCTAGTGTTGAAGCTACCCCAACAACCGTGGCGAATACCGCAAGCGTATCAATTAGCTTTCCTGGTAAGCCAGCCATGCTTTTCTCACCGAATAGTGGAACTAGTGTAGCACTTATTAGACCTGGATAGCCCTTATGAAATTTAAAATAAGCTAAGACGAGTGCAACAACCCCGTAAACCGCCCAAGGGTGAACCCCCCAGTGGAAGAAGGAATATTGCATTGCGTCGCGGATTGCTTGATTTGATCCCATTTCTGCGGATGGAGAACTTTTGTATGCATGTGAAATTGGTTCTGCGGTTGTCCAAAACACCAACCCCATTCCCATTCCAGCACTGAAAAGCATAGCAAACCATGTTGGCAAATTAAATTCTGGTTTTTCGTTTGGCTTCCCTAATTTAATTTTTCCAAATCTGGACAACATAAGAAAAACACAAAAAGCTAGTAATACCATTACAAGTATTAAGTAATACCAACCAAAATAATCCGAAATATCTCCTGTTAAATCAGCTGTAACCGTTTGTAAATGGTCAGGTGCAATCGCACCCCAGACAACTAAAATTGTGCATATGACAATTGCAAACCAAAATACTAACGTTACATTTTTCACGACGTCACCTCATATTTCATCTCAGACCGTTGTTTTTGTTTCACTTTTTAGAAATTCCCTAACCACGATATTTTAATCCTCTTCTTATATAAAAAAATTATATTTCCCTTTACAACAAACATGTAATTCATTAATATATATCTAAATGATACATATCAAAAAGATAGGATGAAATCATGAAAATAAATCATACGAAATTCGCCATTTTAGGATTATTAACTACTGGCTGTCATACTGGATATTCCATTAAGCAAATGATTGACGGAAGTTTGAATCACTTTTGGAAAATAAGCTATGGGCAAATCTATCCTACGCTTAAGATATTAGTCGAAGAAGGACTAGCAACTGTCAAAGAAACGATACAGGAAGGAAAACCAAATAAGAAAGAATACCGTATAACAAATAAAGGGATGGAGGCCCTCCAAAACTGGTTAAGAAGTCCAATTGAAGACATCCCCTTCGAAAAGAATGAGTTTATTCTAAAATTATTTTTCAGTCGGCATGAGCCAGAAACCACTGCCATTGTAAAGCTGGAAACATATTTAGAGAGGCTTCAAGCTCGATATAGCACGTATTCGTCTATTGAATCTATGATTGTCACCTCTTTATCGAATGAGGAAGATGCCAGTTATTGGCTATTCACCTTAGATTATGGAATTCGAACAACTAAAGCCGCTATGGATTGGTGTAGAGATACAATTCAAAAACTAAAGGAGATGGGGAATGCAAAATGAAACAAGTAAATGTCGGGCGTTTCACAACAGGAAACGAGAATGATCTAGTTGTGTTTGTGATTGGAATGAGAATAAACCAATGGTGGGCAATTCATAAATGGCTACCAGTTTTATTGGCTATGCCACCTATGATTAAAGAATTGTACACGAACAAGCAATTAGGATTCCATTCATTAGAATCCTTTCCATCCTTTCGTACCACGTTTATGATTCAATATTGGCGAACATCTGAAGACCTCCTAGCCTATGCGAGAGGGAATCTACACCTAACTGCATGGAAAAAATTCAATCAATTGACTAGAAATAATCCTTCGGTAGGTGTATATCACGAAACTTACCTTGTACCAAAAGGACAGTATGAAAGTGTGTATGTGAACATGCCTTTGTTTGGTTTATCTCGAGTAAAACAGCCAATAGCTCTTACACCTGAAACTACTAGTGCAGATAAGCGATTAAAAGGAACGGAAAAAGCAGCTCGTTAAGAGCTGCTTTTTTGATGGTCATAGCAATAAACTTTCCCATTAAATTTCTTGTTAGACAAGCAGTAACTCTTCACTTTTTCAGACACTGGTTTCTTGCAGATAACACAAAGTTCAGTCGAGTCGTGTTGTTTCACATTTCCACTTAAAATGTCTTTATGCTTTTCTCGAACCTTGGGATCTATAATATTCACCTTTTGAAGATGTTCAAAAATGTGTTGGATATTCGAATTAGAAATAATCGGTTCCTTGTATTCCAGCTTAAGTATAGCTGCCTTTCGATTGACTGTCTCCAAAAAATACAAGTCGTAAATAACCATTTCTTTCGCTGTAATTTCTCTGAGACTCATATCGATTTTTAGCGTACATCTCTTCGTAAAAGAAATCATCGAATACATATGGTCATGATAGCTTTTGTCAATAAATGCTTCGAGTGCCTTAATATGACCATAATTTTGGATAATTGGGTTGATCATTTTGAACTTTCCATTTAACAGCCAATTTTTCCGTTCTCTAGATCCATATATGGTTCCTTGATAATTTTTTGTTTCAATCACAAAAATGCCGAAAGGACTTACAATCACATGGTCTACTTGAGAATAGCCTGATTTGGATTTTGGATTGGGTATAAGCAAATCATTTATATATTTGTATTCTTTAGGTAATTGGGATAATTGTATATCTATTTTATGTTCCCCTATTTCACCTTTTCTGACTGCAACTTCCTCAGTTTGTTCGGATTTCTTCTTTGTAGGTTTATATTCTGGTTTCTTCTCATCCTTCTTTAAAAATTTTAAAAAATTCATTTATAACTCCCCTTTTATTATTCTCCTTTTGTATCGGGCTTCCCCTTTAAAAAGTAAAGGGTTTCCAGTAGAAAAAGGATGTAAATATACATGTATAAATAAAAAAGACCGAACCATCCTTGATTCAACATGTAGTTCGGCCGCATTCTATATATTTAATTACGATGCATTCTCTCGCTTCTCTTTTCTTAGTGCTATTAAGAATAAAGCAATTATCAAGACGCTTGTTACAATGGAGCTAGACACAAGCCTACTCGTCTCTTCTAGTGGTAATCTATCAAGTATGATATCTGGAACAACTAAAAGAATTGCTACCAATATCATGACCCAGCTCCGTGCCCAGACAGATAAACCAATTAACACAGCTATTGCAACCCCTATCGTTATCGCATTCGCAGTTTGATTAAATGTAATCATTGGAGTTTGCCATCTATCGTTTAAAAACAGAAGAAGAAGCATTAATCCTAAAGGAATTCCACCTATCATCCAATACAACAACCATTCTATTCCTTTTTTCAGTTTTGCACTTGCTAAAAACTTGATACATTTAACAACTGCTAATAAAAACAAGGCGAAAATGATTGGATATCCGATCAGTTCTAAAATAGTATATGAAAGTCCTTCTCTAAGGGCATCACCTAGCACGATAAATGTTGCTGCTCCAATAGCTATAAGAAACAAATATTTAGACCAACCATGAACATCTCCTTTCATTTCATGCGCTATGCTTTCCATATATTCCTTCGGTGACATTCCAATAATTTGCTCCACATTTTTCCCATTCTGTTCTGCTTCTAACAGGTGGTCATGGAGTTCATCGATGGTTTCTTCAATTTCGTTTTCGTTTTTTCCACTTGCAACTAAATAAACTCTAAGATTTTCCAAAAACGTTTGACTATTTTTAGATACCTTCATTTGTTTCCCCTTCCCTTTCTAGAAGTTGTATTACTCCATTTGAAATGGCATTCCAGTTCTTCTTAAAGGTTTCCAACTCTTCTTTTCCTTTTTCGGTTAACGTATAATATTTTCGTTTTGGCCCACCAGAAGGTAATGGTTTAGAATTGGTCTCCACCAGTCCTTCTTTCTTTAATCGAATAAGCAGTGGATAAATGCTTCCTTCACTAACCATGGTGAACCCACAATCCCCCAATATTTGCATCATTTCATATCCATACGTTTCCTTTTCAGAAATGATGGAAAGTAAACATCCTTCTAATATTCCTTTCAGCATCTGACTAGAGGACATCCTGAAATCTCCTTTTCATAACTATGTTGTTTTACAAGATAGTTCGTTATAATAAAGGTATTGCAAACTATGTTGCAATACAACTTAGTTACAGGATATCATCGTGTGTGAAGATTTGCAACCTAAAAAATGACCCATAATACATAAATCACAAAAAAAATCAAGCGATTTTTGTCGAATTTTCATATGGAGTTTTCTAGATATACCTTGTAAAATAAGAATAGAGTTTTCCACTTTACAGAAAATTTTTAATACATCTGCTTTTATTTAACGCTTGTCCTTCAAGCATAAAGATAATTCTAAGATTGATTAGGAGGTTTTACATTTGAGTACTGATATAACGACTTATGACGAAAACGTGGAAGTAGAAGAAAAGAAACTAGATCCAAAAATGGAAGCCTTTATGGAGGTAGCACCCTTCTTAATGGAACTTTTCCCCCATGACTTTAACCTTGGTATTGCAGACCGTGAAAGCTTAATCTTTGGAATTGGTTGTGATGCCGTTCCTGCATTGCCAATCGGATATAAACTTCATGAAGGGGACGGACTATATGAAGCTGTTCATTTGAACCAAGTACAAAAAGTTGTCCTGCCAAGTGAGATTTTCGGATTTCCGGTTTTTGGCACAACCATGCCACTTCATGATAGTAAAGGTAACGTAATAGGTGCTGTAGGTGTGGCTAGTAGCTTACAAGAATATAATACGCTATTTGAAATTGCGACTAAATTGTCTGAGGCTGTGGATCAGGTCAGTGCTACGATTGAAGAAATGGCTAGCTCGATTACAAACTCTTCCGATAATATTCATAATATCTCTGGCCAATCTAGTACTGTGCTAGACAGTATTAATGAAATTGATAAAGTGGCAAAAATGGTTCGTGAAGTATCAGAACGTTCACAAATTCTCGGCTTAAATGCATCTATTGAAGCGGCTAGAGCAGGGGAATACGGGAAAGGATTCTCTGTAGTTGCGAGTGAAATTCGGAAAATGGCAGAGAATTCTAAGAATCATACAGATACAATTCGACAAACAGCTTCTACTATTAATGGCCTTATTTCCAATCTTCACGATTCTATTTCCCAAGTCAGTGGAGAAGCTGAAGGTCAGTCTGCTGCAACAGAGCAACTGGCAGCAACTATTCAAGAAATTAGTGATACTGCAAATGAATTAGCTACCTACGCTGGTAAAATCTTAAACGGATACAATCAAAACTAAGAACCCAATAAAGGGTTCTTTTTTGATGTCTATCTACTTTCCTGCATAAATAAGTCCAATCCTTTTAGGTGAAAATAATGGCATCCAACAAAAAGGAGAGTAGGACATATGGACAGACAAATCAAGCAAGCCATTCAAACACATGCTACTCCGTTCCAATCAAACGCTGATTTAAAACCAATTATCGGGGCAATTGGAGATGCAAATATTGTATTACTAGGTGAAGCAAGTCATGGTACATCCGAATTTTACTCCATTCGTGCTGAATTAACGAAGAGACTTATAGTCGACAAAGGATTTGAAGTGATAGCAGTTGAAGGAGATTGGCCAGCCTGTCAAAAGGTGAATCATTACATCAAACATTACAATGCTGCTCCAGATATTAAAGAGGTCTTAAAGGCATTTAACCGGTGGCCATCTTGGATGTGGGCAAATGAAGAAATGGCGGAACTCTTTGAATGGATCAAACATTATAACTTAGCACAGGAAAAGAAAATTGGATTTTATGGTATTGATGTTTATTCTCTCTATGAATCCATGGATGAAATTATGAACTATTTGAAGGAAACAGAGGCCAAAGGAGCAGACCTTGAGCTGGCGAAGAAGGCCTTCCATTGCTTGGATGCGTCAAATCGTCAGGAAGAGCAATATGCAATATCGGCTGCATTTTTCTCGGAAAGCTGCATAGATGAAGTTACGAAGCTTTTAGCATCGATTCGCTCTCATGAAGGTTTATACAATAGTGAACAAGAAGAAGACTTAAATTTAAAAATGAATGCTCTCGCTGCAAAAAATGCGGAAAACTACTACCGAACTATGGTTCAGCACGATGCAGAATCATGGAACATCCGAGATCGCCATATGGTCGAAGCTTTGGAAGAGATTCGAACATATTATGGGGACGAAACGAAAGTCATTGTCTGGGAGCATAATACCCATGTAGGAGATGCTTCAGCTACAGATATGAATGATGCTGGCATGATTAATGTCGGACAACTACTTCGTGAGCAAAACAAAAAAGAGGATGTATTTATAGTAGGATTTGGAACGAATAAAGGGTCTGTTATTGCGGCAGAAGAATGGGGACAAAATTTAGAGCGTAAGATTGTGCCACAGGCTGTGGAAGGGTCTTGGGAACACGCGATGCATCAAGCTGGTGCCCATAATAAATTTTTGATTTTCACAAATGATAACAAACATCTGTTCCAGCAAAAGATTGGACATAGGGCTATAGGCGTCGTATACAATCCTGAATTTGAATCCTATGGCAACTATGTACCTTCTGTAGTAGGTAATCGATACGATGCCTTTATTTATGTGGATCAATCGCACGCTCTTCATCCAATTGACGTTTCTCCGCTGTTACAAAGGTAATGGGAGAAAGCCTGTGCTACTACCGCACAGGCTTTCTGTTTAAAACGTATCCAATTGATCCAAGTTATTTTCTTTTATACCATCTGGCTCACTGCGAAGAATGTCTCTTCCGTATTTATGAAACACATCCACATGCGCCAATTTTCCTGCTTTCGCTTCCTGCAATGCAGTTACATAATCGAGCTCTCTCCCACTTTCGGTCTTAATAGCAATAATGTCTCCATCCTCATTTTTTCTAACCGCAATAATTTGTTCTTGATTTGGATTTACCTGTTGTACTTCTTGGTGTGCTTGTTGCTCTCCATCAGCTTTGTATTGATTAAAAATTTCTTCAAACTGGTTATTATCCATGCTTCCACCTCCCGAACATATGGTTAGTATGTTCGGGTTCGTGCCTTTCTATGTTGGACAACTCGTAGATTGCAGTAATACAAGCAAGAAAAAAGACGATCCTTATGGAACGCCTCTCCTACCATTTTATTCTGTTTAGCAAGAGAAGTAATTCTCTCTTTTTTTCATCCGACAGATTCCACTGCTCGATTTCTTGCTTTATTTCTGACATCTTTCCATGTTCCTTCACGAATCCATTAAGTCTCGCAACAATGGTAGACTGGACAAAGTCTTCCTCGACTGGAAAAAGCTCTCGAATTATCTCCGTTGCTTTTTTAAACCGTTTCAAATTATACTTTTGATGGTGGTCTTCGGCACGATAAAATACTTGGAAAGCTTGAAATTCGGTTTGAATGTCCCCATTTAGCTTGTCTTCCCACTCTTTTTTCACTTCTTCTGCAATATCTTTTTGGGCATTGGAATGGTACAGAAGGATCGATATATATTGTCTTTCTTTATAAAAGCGATCCTTTATCGCGTTATGATTCCCCCAAAAAACGTGCAACAGCTCCTGATATGAAATACGGTCTGCATCAAAAACGATTTGAACCGTTTCTGTATGATCTCCCATTTGTCGATAAGTCGGATCAAGCGTCGTACCACCTGCGAATCCAACTTTTGTTTGTATGACACCTGGTAGAGAGCCAAATAAGGAATCCGGTCCCCAAAAACATCCCATACCCAAAGTGGCCTTTTGCTTATTTGTTACTTGCGGGTTATCGTTCATCCATTCACTCCTCCTAGATGGAAAGTAATGCGCCTATCGCCCCACTGAATTCTCCGTTTTCTAGGAAGAATGGTTGCTTCCCTCTAAGCTTCGTGTAATTGTTCATAATTCCCGCTAAGATAGAGTTAGAGCGAAGGGTAGAGCCAATATACAAAATATCAGATGTTTGATACGTATCGGCTACTTGAATACAAATAGTTACAACCGTTTCTCCTATTAATCCAATAACAGAAGCTAATGCGTCCGTTTTCGATGGTTTTTCAGCCATCATCTTGCTTAATTTACCAAAATTACTTGCTGTTAAATCACCGGAAATCGGTGGAACTGCACCTTCAAATATATCCTCTACTTTTAAGTCGATATTCCCTCGATTGCCTTGTAAAGAAAGGTTTATAATTTTCTCGTACTCTGTTTCTCCTGAAACTAAATAGGAAAGACCTAATAAAGTTCCCCCTCCTACGCCCGAGCCAATTACACGCTCCTGCTTTCCATCTTTCATATGGTGAATAGATGTACCAGTTCCGACATTAGCTAAAATGAATCCATTTGAAAAATGTAGGTTTTGCTCATTTGCCAAATAGTCTACACCTTTAGAGGTAGCTTCAAATTCTACAATGGTTTGCGTTGGACCTTGTAGCTTTTGTGCAAGGATTTCACTTTTCCCACCGGTGAGACACACTTCTACCCTTTCAAAGTTTGTTGTTATCCATTTTATTACTTCGTCTAATTGCTGGGAACGAAACGTTCGAAATTCTATATTGTTATTATCTAGGTATGCCACCTTCACTAAGGTGCCTCCTGCGTCAATTCCAATCTTTGTCGTCATACTATATCCTCTCATCTTATACGAAATATGTACGATTCACGAAATTACCATTTATACTGTAACACAATATAAGACTTTTACACTATCTATCCGTACTTTTTCTAATCCTTAACAGGTAATACCACTATCGCTTTTATCGAATCCCCTTTATAATGAGGAAAGCATAATTTTTTTAGAAAAGGTGTATAAGATGAGTTTACTTACAGTTAGCAATTTAAGTCATGGATTTGGAGACCGTGCTATTTTTGACGATGTTTCTTTCCGTCTATTGCAAGGAGAGCATATTGGGTTAATTGGTGCGAATGGAGAAGGTAAATCCACGTTTATGAATATCATTACAGGAAAACTAGAACCGGATGCAGGTAATATATCGTGGGCAAAGCGAGTCCGCATTGGCTACCTTGATCAGCATGCTGTATTGAAGCAAGGCATGACGATTCGCGATGTTCTCCGTACGGCTTTTCAATACTTATATGATATGGAAACAGAAATGAATGAACTTTTCGCAAAAATGGGAGAAGTAGAACCAGATGAATTGGAAGCGTTGTTGGAGGAAACCGGGCAAATGCAAGATTCCTTGACGAACAACGATTTTTACACAATAGATGCGAAAGTGGAAGAAATCGCAAATGGGCTTGGCTTAGATGAAATTGGTCTAGACCGTGATGTCCATGAGTTAAGCGGAGGCCAACGGACGAAGGTATTGCTTGCAAAGCTATTGTTAGAAAAACCAGATATTTTGCTATTGGATGAGCCAACGAACTATTTGGATGTGGAGCATATTGACTGGTTGAAAAATTATCTGTTGAACTACGATCATTCCTTTATATTGGTCTCCCACGATATTCCGTTTTTAAATAGTGTCGTTAATCTTATTTACCATATGGAAAACCAGCAGGTTACTCGTTATCCAGGGGATTACCATGAGTTCCAGAAGGTATATGAGATGAAGAAGCAGCAATTAGAATCGGCGTACAAAAAGCAGCAGAAGGAGATTGCGAACCTGAAGGATTTCGTGGCCCGCAATAAGGCAAATGCCGCCACGAGTAAGATGGCGATGTCTCGTCAAAAGAAACTGGATAAAATGGATATCATTGAACTAGATGCAGAAAAACCGAAACCAGAATTTCACTTTAAACAAGCTAGAACGCCTGGTCGGTTCCTATTTGAAACGGAAAACCTTGTGATTGGCTATGATGAACCTTTATCTCGTCCTTTAAATTTAGTGATGGAGCGTGGACAGAAAATTGCGCTTTCCGGTGCCAATGGGATTGGGAAAACGACGCTTTTAAGAAGTATTCTTGGTGAGATCAAACCTGTATCTGGTTCGGTTCAGCTAGGTGAGCACTTACAAATTGGGTACTTTGAGCAGGAAATAAAAACCGATAGCTCCAATACGTGTATTGAAGAGGTTTGGGAGGAATTCCGCCATTTTACGCAATACGAAGTGCGTTCTGCTTTAGCGAAGTGTGGACTTACGACAAAACATATTGAAAGTAAAGTACAAGTTCTTAGTGGTGGAGAAAAAGCGAAGGTACGACTTTGTAAACTAATTAATAAAGAAACGAACCTGCTCGTATTGGATGAGCCGACCAATCACTTAGATCAAGATGCAAAATTAGAGCTAAAACGTGCCTTGAAAGAATATAAAGGAAGTGTGTTGTTAATCTCGCACGAACCCGACTTCTATGAAGGCGTCGTAACAGACGTATGGAACTGCGAAACCTGGACCACCAAAGTGTTTTAAAGTGCTGGTGCCTGTCACCACCCGGTTTTGCTCGAACATTGTCGAATCAAGAAAGGGTGATGCTTTCAATGCATCACCCTCTTTTTATTCGGACCAATTCCACACTTCAATCCCACCTAATTGGAATTGATGGAATTTCTCTTCGTCCTTTAACTTTTCTATTTCTCTAATCGGTCCCGTTACAATAGCGCCAAAAACCTTCATTTCATGTTCATTTAGATAAGCCAATCTTTTTTGATCGATTCCTTTATTCGGATAGTTCCCATGTTCTACTAGCCATTTCATGTCATCATAAAAGCTTTCTATGGATTGTTGTAGTGCTTCTTTATTTGTTAAATCATGATAAGAAGAAGAAATCTGATGTTTTTCATCATACTCCACGGCTGGTCTGAGAAGAAGCGGAGAAATCATGGTAAACTGACCGGATTGAGCATAGTTTACTTCCACTTCATTCATCTCACCGCCAAATACTGCCATTTGATAAATAGAAAGATCATATTCTGCCAACATGGAACGAAGTTGTTCTGGTTCCATGCTTTCCGTAGTAGAAAAAGCAATTTCCGCAACATATCCATCTTCTATTTTTTCAATCTGTTCTTTAAAAATTGGATCCTCACCCGTTCTACCTGTTACCGGTTTTCCCATAAGGTCTGGAGGAAGAAAAAAAGTGGGAACCATATCTTCCTCTACATACTTTTTAGTTAAATCAACCGTATAATGAAGCTTTCCGAATAACCCATCTTTCGCCGACACATCGCCTATCACAACATCCCAATTCCCGACGCTTTGATATAACGGAATGGATGTTTTTTTAGTTAATAGCGATGTAATCTCTGCAGAATCTCGGGCTCCGTACTTATCTACTTCTACACCTGGATAGTGTGTTTCCACTAACGTCGTAACGATTCGATTAAATTGATTCCCTTTTCCGGATATATTATAGAAAATTTCCACTGGAACCATATACAAAAAATAGATTAACAAAAGCAACAATAATGTTCGAATTACAGTAAAACCAATAGATAGCCTTGTTTTCCAGACCATTTTCTTCGCCTTTTTCTTATCCACTAATTCTTCTTGTTCCTTCCATTCTGACAACACATCTTCTTCTTTCAATCTGTGGCTCCTCCTTTCTGCTTCTGATCCAACTCTCGGAATCTTTGCCTTGCCCGGTGAAGTGTTACCTTTACTTGACTCTCGGTTAGACTCAATGCTGTAGCCAATTCCTTGTAACTAAAATCGTGTATTTCTCTTAAATAAAGAATCGTCTGCATCCGTTCTGGAAGCATTCCTAACAGTTCCTCTAGTTCTCGCTGCCGGTCTTTGAATTCGAGTTGTCGTTCTGGATTCCCTAGCTGACTTGTATTCTGGTACTCTACTTGAATACGCTCCATCATCCGTTGCTCGGATTTTGATTTTCTCGTCCAATCAATGTACAAGTTTCGAGCAACTTTAAACAGCCATGCCTTGGCTTGTAGAACATTTTGGACCTTTAGAGATACCATGGCACGATAAAACGTCTCTTGCAAGAGTTCTTCCGCCGTCTCGGGATTCCTGCTCATTTGTAATAAATACCGATAGAGAGGGAGACGATACTGCTCAAATAACTCCGAAAAATTATATTTCTTCATCGACCTCCCCCTTCTCTCTTACTTAAAACGAAGCTGAATAAAAAATGTTACATGATTTCGCGAAAAAATATCGGGTGGTGCCTGTCACCACCCGGTTTTTGTCTCAATATGTCGAACGTACAAATTCTTGAATGGGCGTTAATAAATCAGCGCGGAAGGTTAAGAACAGTCATTCAACGTTAATAAATGGAATCGTACGTTAAGAATCGATAAAGGCAATCTTAATTTCTACTCTACTCAAATTTTCCAGGCTATAATCAAAGTGATTCGGGAAGTGACAGTCACCACCCGAAGGGTGTCGAAGGATGTCAACTCTAGGTACAGAAAAAATCAGGCGGGACCTGCCACCTGATTCAATCAGATTAATAAGGATTCATTTTCATAGATAAAGGAATAGCGGATATCGATAAATAAAAAGTAGTGATCATTTACAGGAAAGCTAAAGGTTCGAATCATTTCTCTTGTTTCGATATCCGAGTATATATCCGATAAAATGCCTCTACTCCATGTTTTCATTTGCATCATATTTTCTAAGAAGTACGGACGGAATGCCCAATTAGAGCCTTTTTTATCCTCTTCTTTTTCCCAATCCGCTTCTCGTTTCCGAAAGTTAGAGGATACTTGCTGACCATTGCCATCACAAACATACATCCGAAAACTCTCTTCTTCAAATCGTTTTGTAATATCATCGATAAAGCTATCCACTTTCTTAGCATCCCACTGTGGTAGGAGCTCCTTCACACGGTTTTCCCAATTAATTAAGTAAGCTAAGCGCTGCTCAATTAACCTCTTTTCCCGGGAAATATAATCATTCACCTTCCCGCCAAGATCAACCGCTAACGTCTCTTCATCTGCTAATTCAAAATTTGGTCGAGCTAAATAATATCCTTGGTAATAACGACCACCATGCTTCCATGCATAATATAATTGGTAATCGTCCTCAATATATTCAAATAAAAAAGCTGCACCTATACGCCGTGCTAGGATCGAAAGAGAACGAATCACGTCCTGAAATCCATCGGAATTATTCCGGAAAATTCGAGTATCAATTTTTAGAATATGTGGTTCGAGCTGCCTTAAACGCTCAATGTTAGAACTCTTCGCCCCAATTCGGTCTACCGCAATTTGGATGCCATACGTCTTATAATAGAGAAGCAAATGACTTAACCGTTCAAATTCTTCATCAAAATCATGCTCCGTCACTTCAATGACGATCCGCTTCATAGAAAATCCCTTCTCTTCATATTGAAGAAGCGTTTGAAGCAAATCTTCTCCATCGTTCACCATCAGTTGTGGCGCGCTACGATTGATACATAAATACCCCTCTTTTTCTGTCTCTATAAATTCCTGAATCGCTAATTCCAACAGATGCTGGTCGACATCTACTTTAAATTCGTCGGGAACATCGTCATCATGAAAAAAAGTGCTAAGACTTACCCATTCCTCGCCATTGAAGTAGCGACCAAGCAATTCATAGCCAACTACATTGTGCCGAATCGCACTTACAATCGGCTGATAAACAGGTTTAACATTATGTAAATTCCCTATAATATCAAGTGGATCCATTCGTCTCTTCCCCCTCTCATGAGACTTTTATTTTACCACATTTAGGGAGAATTGACGTACTGAAACTTATAGTGTTGGGAGGTCTGTAACGGTTCTTTCCGTAATCTCAGTTCCTGTGTTTAATGTCGTTTTCGGTTCCACAAATAGGACATGTACTTCTTCTTTAGCGATTGGTAAATGCTCCACTCCTCTAGGAACGATAAAAAATTCACCTTCCTCTAGCCAAATATCCTTATCTCGTAGTCTAAGAAGTAGTCGCCCCTTGATTACGAAAAACATTTCATCCTCTTTTTCATGATAATGCCATTCAAACTCTCCCTTTAGTTTGGCCAGTTTGATATGCGCGTCATTCACTTCTCCAACTATTTTCGGGCTCCAATGCTCATTAAAAAGCTTGAATTTTTCAGTTACATTTACTTTATCCATAATAAACTCCCTTCAATTGCTACTTATTCCTCCCATTGCACCTATCCATGCCGCTGTCGAAGCTGCTTCTTGAGCTTGCACGATAGATTCAATCGTCGTTGTTAGTCCAGTTAACATGATTTCATTCTGCTCAAATTGGTCACTAACTATAATGTTTACAGCCATTAACAGGTTTAAATCTTCATTCCAAATGAATGCCTCTACTTCATTTAACTCGTTCCAAGTTGATTGGATAATAGGCAGTAAGCTTTCTCCATTGTTCACAAAAGCTAGTAGTCCAATTACTGGATAGTACATACGTTTTCGTTTTATCCCAAAGTCTTCTAGTGCATGTAGAATGGTAGCACACCGTTGGATTAATATAGACCGATTGATACCATTATCCAATGATAAGATATGGCTTAGAAATTGCAAGGCATCTCCTTTTTTAAACCCACGTTTATTCAGTTCCGAGTAAAAATACTCCATTGTTTCGATTAGTTCCCTTACACTTCCTTCTTCCTTAGCGAGTAATGCTGCTAATGGATAATCACTGTTCGATGTTATAAAAGAATGTTCTTTACGCATGGCATCATATATATGTCGCGCTCTTTCTGCAAGGAAATTATTGTCCCCTTCATCTAGTAGAACTGTAGCCGCAATATAAGAAAATTCATTCCTCCAGAATCCGGCACGATCTAAAGCTTCAAAAGCTTCTAACATCGAAGAAAAAGCTTTTTCAGGATGGTCGTAGCCAGTATCTATTTTTGCTGCCAGTACGTAGCGATGATTAGATTTCAATGGTGAAAAAACGGACGCTGCATACTTTATATAGTCACTTAACATGCGGAATCTATTCCAGTCAAAAGGTTTATTTTGTATCACATACGTAGCAGCAATCAGCATGAGACTTCGCTTATTCATAGGCCTCCACTTCATTTTCTTCTTTAAATTCAGAAAGGTAGCAACATATTGCTCTCTCTTGTTCATAGTACCCACCCTACTTATCCTTTCTTTTTCTTACGATTTATAGGAGGAAAAGTTCCGTATGGTTTTATATGACTAACTCATACTAAAAAAAATTCCGAAGAAGGATGTTGTGCTATGGACTTCTTAAAAGATTCATTATTAGTGTTAGGAAGAATTGCTACGATTTTACCTCTCCTCCTTTTTATCACTTTATTCATGGGTAAACGCGCGATTGGCCAACTTCCGGTTTTCGATTTCTTAATCGTTGTCACACTAGGTGCGGTTGTAGGGGCAGATATTGCGGATCCGAAAATCGAACATCTTCCAACTGCAGTAGCTATCGTTGGACTTGGCATCCTACAACGAATTGTGGCGAATTGGAAATTGAAAAGCAAACGCTTCGATAAATGGGTCACATTTGAACCAACCGTCATCATTCAAGATGGAAAAATGATTCCAGAAAATTTGAAGCGAATTCGTTACACGATTGATAATGCCTTAGAAATGTTACGTGAAAAGAATATCTTTGATATAAATGAAGTCGAATTGGCAATTGTAGAAGCCAACGGTGCCTTAAGTGTTTTAAAAAAACCTGAAAAATCCACTGCTACTAAAGCAGATGTAGAAGCGACCAATCTCATTTCCGCTGTTTCCTTTCCTGTCATCATAGAAGGGATGATTAATCAAGATACGCTTACCCACTTTCAATTAGAAGAAAGCTGGCTTTCCACTCAATTAGAAAGTAACGGCATTACTCAAATTGAAGATGTCTTTTTAGCCACAATCGATGCAAATCATTCTTTACAAGTGACCTTAAAGAATGGCGTTATCCCAGCCATCCCTCCCATTACAAATTAAGTAAGGATCTACCTTTAGACAAACAGGTAGATTCTTTTTCACGGAACTATTTGTCTTTTATTTCGTACGTACTGTTAATTGTGAAAATTTAAAAAAGAGAAAGCCTTTATAAAAATTTTCCGATACAATAGTTCTAGATGTGAAAAAAGGGAGGAGAAGGAATGGCGGTTTTAGAAGTGAAAAACCTCAAAAAATCGTTTGGCTCCATCCAGGCTGTCCGCGATATTAGTTTTACTGTGGAAGCTGGAGAGGTATTTACCATAATCGGGCCAAACGGAGCTGGAAAAACTACTACACTAGAAATGATAGAAGGCTTAGTACCCCCTGACCAAGGAGACATTCGATACGAACATTTAACCTGGGAGAAGGACGCGGATGCGATTAAGATGCGAATTGGCGTACAACCTCAATCGAGTGCGATGTTTGACTTATTGACTTCTAAAGAAAATCTCGATTTATTTGCGACATTTTACAATGTAGCACGTACCACGGAAGAAATTTTAGAGATTGTAAATCTGACCGATCATCAACACAATCAAGTAAAGAAGCTTTCTGGTGGACAGCGGCAACGTTTAGCCATCGGGCTTGCCATGATTAGTGACCCTGACATCATTTTCCTCGACGAACCTACAACTGGTCTAGATCCTCAAGCACGCCGAAACATTTGGGATATTGTGCTTCAACTAAAAAAATTCGGCAAAACAACAATACTTACGACTCATTATATGGATGAAGCTGAAAAATTAAGCGATCGCGTTTGTATCGTCGATCAAGGGAAAATTGTGACCCTAGATACTCCAGCCGCACTTATTGAACGACTCACCCTAGAGCGAGAAGTCAAACTATCCTTCTTAGATGGAGAAAATGCTGCTAAAGAAGCAACCGTAGTTTGCGATAACTTAGAGTCTGTTTCCAAAGTGGAACGAGAAGGTACGTCGTTAACACTTTGGACCGCGAATCCTGAGGATGCACTTTACGAATTATTTGGTTTTACGAAAGAAAAAGGATTTAAGGTCGAGCAAGTAGCAATTCGTGAAATGAGCTTAGAAGACGTCTTTATCTCCTTTACTGGAAAGGAGTGGAGAGATTAATGAAAAATTTCAATCAGTTTAAAATGATGTTTTCTGCACAATTGAAAATGACTTTACGGGAAAGGCAAGCGTGGTTCTGGGGAATCTTCTTTCCAGTGATTTTAATGGTTATTTTCATGGTGATTTTCGGCGGGGATTCAAATGATGAATTCCAAACAGAGGTCGCAGTTGTAAGTGAAGGGTCGAACCAAACATCCGAAATGCTGCTAAAACAAATGAAACAGCTATCTGTGTTGGGCATAAAAGAAGAGGAACCAGTTAGTTTTCAAAAGGCTAAGGAATGGGTAGAAGATGGAGAAGTGGATGCTGCCATTGTCTTACCGAAAACCGCAGAAGACACATCCTTAAAGTTGGTTGTTAATAAAGAAGACGAACAAGGAACAACGACACAAGCCATTTCCGGAATACTCGATCAATTTATACAACAAGCCAATTTAGCAGCTGCTGGCGTTACACCTACCTATAAATTAGAATTTGAGTCCGTATCTTCCAGTACGAATGAGTTAGACTACACGGATTTCCTTTTAACCGGAATGATTGCTTTAGCCATTGCCCAGGGTGGTCTATTCGGTATGGTGGATATGGTGGAAATGCGAAGAAAAGGCTTAATCAAACGTCTACGAATGACACCTGCTAAAATGGGAATCTTCGGCTTAAGTGATATGGTCATGCGAATGCTCTTTAGTGTCATTCAAATTGTTTTATTATCGCTTATCGGTGTTCTCATCTTTGGTGCTCATCTTTATATTGATTTTCTAAGTCTTGTTACTGTATTTTTACTTGGCGCACTTTCGTTTAATGCCATTGGCTATTTCATTTCCTCGTTTAGTAAAACAACCGAAGCTTATATGGGTGTTGCCAACATTACGAGTTTTCTTATGATGTTTTTAAGCGGCGTCTTCTTCCCCATCGAGACCATGCCGGAGTGGATTCAGCCAGTTTCTAGTATTCTTCCACTCACGTATTTTGCTGAAGGGCTAAGAGACAGTATGGTGTATCAAACAGGCATTACGACTAGCTCGTTCTGGATCGGAATTGGAATTATTGTTCTTTGGGGAGCACTTTCCTACATGATTGGCTCCTTGCTCTATAAAAATAAATCTATTGTTGCGACAAGGTAATCTACAAACGGTCTGCCATAGGCAGATCGTTTTATTTTCCTTTTAATAGGCATTTTCCTCATTCCTCTCCATATCTCTTTTCATACACTACATACAGTAGATAATCAGATTAAGACTGACCATCTACTTCTCTGATTCATCTCTTAAAAGGAGGTTTCTTATGATTGACGTTAGTCAATTAAACCCCGCCAATCTCGCAACAATGTCCGCAATTGTTGCAGCGTTGGTAACGGTACTTGGGAATTCCTTCAACATCCCTACACGCTATCGATCACTCATAGCCATTGGAATCGGTATGCTTTTAGTCTTTTTACCACAATCCCTTTTAAATAAAGTACTAACAGCCTTCGTTATTGGCTTGACGGCAAGTGGGGTTTATAGCCAAGTAAAACCATTAAACTTGTTTCAGAAAGCAACAAATGGGACAGTTCCCAGTTTACTTTCCAATCTATTTACTAAAAAGGCACCAAAAAACACGACACAGGAATCTTCTAGTTCAAATTCCTACATCCCATCAGATAACGAACCAACTAACTCCGCTAAAACGGAACACCGAATTAGTGCTCGATAGAAATAAAGGGGCTGGGACATAACGAAAAGCCGAAAAGCCGAACAACAGCCTATACTAGCTCCGGAAATATACGTAGACTCCAGCGGGAGAAAAGGCATCGGTGAGACCCCACCGTGCGTCAGCATGAGGAGGCTCACCAGCTGCCCGTGGAAAGCGTCGTATATTTCCGGAGCGGGGTATAGGCACTAATTATAATTGTTCGTTTTTTTATTGCTTCCTATACTTTTGTCTCAACCTCTTTATTTACATACTCAAACATAGAATATAGAAGACAAGTATGCTAGGTTATGAGTATGGAAGAAAAGAGGTGATTTCTTGTCAGCTTGGTTTGGACCATCCATTCACGAAACTTTTATCCCTTTTAGCTTAAGTCATAATCTTATGCTCGCTCTCTATTTCATCGGTATTTTATGGATGATTATGTTACGTAAGGAGTTAAAGCTTCCTTCCACTCTATCCCAAACAATCCGGTGGAGTTTTTTCATTCTGTTGATACTGTCTGAATTTACATATCAATGGTGGGCAGCAGTCAATGATGTTTGGAATTTACAGGAACATATGCCACTTCATCTTTGTGGAGTTGCCTCGATTACCGGAATGCTTTCTCTTCTTACGTATAATAAAAGACTTGTTAGGTTTACCTTTTTTATCGGGATCATCCCTGCTTTTCTTGCATTGATTACTCCAGAATTATATTACGGCTATGACCATTACCGCTTCTGGAAGTTTTTCATCCACCACATCGTCATATCATGGACTGGCTTATATTTAATCTTATCTAGTTCTATCCGTATTACACTCCGTTCTGTTATCCAATCATTTATGTACTTAGTGTTTTATGCCTGTGTAATTGGATTTATCATTAATCCATTGCTTGACTCTAACTATTTGTACTTGTCGAACAAACCTACTGCTTCTACACCATTAGATTTATTAGGATCTGGATTTTCGTACTATATTAATCTCGGTTTAGTTGCTTTAACCGTGTTCTTGCTCTTATATGGTTGTTATCGATTCTTTCAGAAAAAAACGAAAGCCAGCTAGGCTTTCGTTTTAAACCAATGAAAAATATAGTCTTCTTGATACATATCATCTGGATATTGAATAAATCCAGTATCTCCCTCTTCATAAAGAAATTGCAGAAATTCATTTAAGGCACCCATATATTCGTTATACAAAAACTCAAAGCTGATTGTTTCTTTCGGCATCACATGGTCCTCACATACTTTTGGATTTGTATAATTTACGTAGGTGCGACACGGAATCGGTCTAATTTCATAAGCCATACACTGGTTCGTTTCCGTATTTAACATCATACAAGGGATATTTCTTTGACGATACGTTAATTTAAAATCTTTTTCTTCCTCAAAATTTAATTTTTCTAACTCGTCTAACTCATTCTTATACTCTGTAAAATAACCGTCTATATGACGCAGAATCTCCGATTTTCGCGGCTCTGGAAAACAATCAATCGCTTGCTTCATCAGCTTCGCTTCCATTCCATTAATGATGATGGGAAAATAACAGCAAAATGCACACCCTAATCGACAGGTCTGTTCCATTTTTACTGTACGTTCCATTTGAGAGATCTCATCACTTACCAGTTGAAGCAATTCCGAAAAACTTGCTAAAAGCTTATGTTCGGTAGTCGCGTCTCGGTCCGCCCATTTTTCCACAACCTGATAAAACTTCTCTTCATCGATTTCATACATATCATTGAGCTGGGAACATTTATGTTGAATGTCTTCGTACGTTAAATAGGTTTGCATGACTAAACGCTCCTTACTAGATTCACATTCTTCTATTTTGACGGATAGGAGCTATACTTGTAAATAGTAAAAAAACCTAATGTTAAAGCTCGATTGTTCCAGTTATCTCGATTCCATTTAATGCTTGAGAAGCCAATTGGTCCGCTTCTTTATTTTTATTTCTTTGCACATGCTTATAAGTAGCTGAAAATCCTAACTCCTCCAGCTTCTTTTCAATTCGCTCAATCCATTTTAACAACGTCTCTTCATATACAGGCCAATCCTCACTTAATTGATTAATCACCACTTGAGAATCCCCTATAATCTTTATTGGTAGATGATGTGCACCTAGTAACTCTAGTTCTTGAATGGCTAAAAACAACGCTGCATATTCCGCTTCATTATTTGTCTGCAATTCCTCCACTAATGCATTCTTTCGAAGACGCCACGACTTCCCGTTTTGCTCATAGTAAACAGCACAGCCAAGACCTGACTTATTGGAATATTTATCAAAGCCACCATCGAAATAGATCGTAATGTTATGTGGTTCTGTTTCAATCCCTTTTAAATATTTTTTCAGTTCTTTTAAGCTCCATGAATGATCCAAATGATCAACAAATTCAATTTGTTTAGCACGCCCTGTCTTCTCTAAATCTTCCGCTAAAAGCAATGCCTTTGCTGCCTGCATTTCTTCAGAAGTAAAAGAGGTTTCAGCTCCCTTTGGCGTTTGATACGTCAATTCAATGCGGACATCCATTCCATCACCCTTTCATCATATCTTCATTTATAAACGAAACCCAAAGGTATTAAACCAATTACGAAGGAAATCCTTAAATAAATGCTATGTAAACGTTATTGTTTTTGCCCCAAAAAAAGGAACCTTAAATTAGTAAGTTCCTTTTTTTAATAAGTAAAATTATTTTTCAATTTTTAGGATTGTTCTTTGCAACGGGGCTCCTCCCATACTAACATTTCTCTCGATAAGCAGATAATGTTTTCCATCTATCTTAAACCTGCTATTTCCTTTGTAATAGACTTCTTTACCTTCATTTTGAAGCTTGTCTTTAATAGCTTCTACATATTCTTTTTGATTGAAATAGCGTTCTTCGAAATCAATTATTATATTTCCTTTCTTGTAACCCATTAACCAGTTAAATAAGAAAAAAGAACCGATACCTAAAATTATGAAAACAGTGATAGTTAGCATTTATATACCCCCTTATGCGACATATACGTATTAGTCAATAAAAAAGGTTCATAAAAATCCCAATCTTAATAATCTTAAAAGGCTGTTTATTTGGTAATTATTTCTTAAATTCTAATAGTCGACGTATATCATACTTAACACCCCTTGGCGACGATTACTTATACCTCCTTTCTTTGGTGCACCACCACGTTTTCCTTATTCAAAGGGTACGTTTCATCTATTGCTACAATACCTTGGAACTTTGCAAAATCCATCTCTTTAATTGCGAATAACAGGTTATGTCTCTAAAGTTTTTATTTGCAATAGGTTACAATAGGTGTAAAAACTTGAGTGAGGGATGTAGATGAAAAAACTTTATTTCACAATAGATCATGAATTCATTCAGCACCTCATCAACCGTGATCCTGTTTTAAAAAAGTTAATACACAAAATTGGAACAATTGATATTACGCTACAACAAAATTATTATCAGTCCATTGTACAGCAGATTATCGGTCAACAATTGTCTCTCAAAGCTGCTGCTACTATAATTGGCAGAGTGGAGAAGCAATGGAAAAAATTCGACCCAGCTATAATCAACGAGTTAGAAGATGACGTGTTACGTAGTGCAGGTGTATCAAAGCCTAAAATTACATACATCCGGGATTTAACCGAGAAACATTTAACGCAAGAAGTAGACCTCTCCCAGCTTCATCTTCATAGTGACGAGGAAGTCCTCCAACAGTTAACGAGTGTCAAAGGAATAGGAAAATGGACCGCAGAAATGTTTCTCATCTTTTCACTTGGGCGGCTTAATGTACTTTCTTACGGAGATGTGAGCATTCAAAATGCGATTCGCTGGTTATATCAATTGGATAAGAATACCCCTTTAGATTTGGATATTTATCGCGAACGTTAAAGCCCCTATAACACCGTTGCCTCCCTTTATCTATGGGAAGCCATTAATAAAGGACTCCCCAAACAATTCGGGTGGTGACAGGCACGACCCGGTTTTTGTCAAAAAATAGCAGCTCCCCGCATATAGGGAGCTGCTTTGTTTTATAACAAACGCACGTCTAACTTCTGTGATATCCACTTCCGATGTTTATCTAGCTCTGGGATTCCTTTTACATTTGCAAGCATCCCTTGAATGACAAACTTTTTCGGAGTTTCTTTTTTTATTTCTGATGTCAAGAAATCAATAACACCTTGCAATTCCTCTTTTTTATCTTCTGTGACATCTAATTTTGCGATAACTTCTTGCATACGAATTAATTCTTCATTCACCTCATGAACAATCTGTTCCTTTGGAGATGAAATACTAGCATAGGATTTCTGCATTTGTTCCTTCGTAATTAACGGTTCTTCTTTCGCTTCTAAAATTTGATTTACAAGAACATCTAGTCGCTCTACAAGATAAGTAGCTGCACGATGTGGTTCAACTTCTACCGTTTCTTGAATCAGAAGCTGAAGAAGGCTGTTTTTCATCCCTTCAAACAAGACGACAATGTCTACAGTATAAGGATCCACTCTTTCTCCGTAGACCGAAACAAGCACTCGTTCATACCATTTATGAAATTCTATTTCTTTATATCGCAAAAAATCGTACAAGTCTTTATTTAATGTTATAGCTTGTTCCCTTAGCTGTGTCATGATAAAGCTTTTGTGCTTTAATATTTCTTCATACTGTACTTCCAACTGACGAATTAAATTTTCTTTTGGCGTTTTATTAAGATCCTCTGCATCTTGAATCTTTTGATTCATTAATTCGTAGTAGTATTTAAAGATTTCTAACAGCAATTCATCTTTAGAGTGAAAATGCAGATAAAATGCACCTTTTGAAACATCACTACTCTCTGCTATTTCCTGAATTGAAGTCGTGTAAAAACCTTTTTTAGCAAATAAATCGATAGCAGTATTAATTATTTTTTCTTTTTTTTCATTCATATTCCCACTACCTTTATTCATTAGTGACCACCTGGTCATCGAATTATTGACTTAACCATTTCTAACTTTCACCTTATCCTATTTGGGTAAGAAAGGAAAGAGATACATCATAATTTTACTTATAGAAATTTAGAAATTCCAAATGTTCATAAAGAATTAACAATTTATTAATTGCATCTAACTGACTATTCCGTTATATTATACAAAGTAATGACTAGTCAGTCAAAAATAGTTAAGGAGTGTCCTTGTTGAAGAAGATCATTGATTTTTCGCTTAACAATAAGTTTGCCATATGGATACTTACCATTATGGTAACTGCTGCAGGGCTATATTCTGGTTTAAAGATGAAACAGGAAACGATGCCAAACATTACCCTGCCTAACGTTTCAATTATTACGACCTATCCAGGTGCTGCACCAGATGAGGTAGCCAATGAAGTAACAGAACCTATAGAACAACGTGTTCAAAATTTAAGTGGTGTTGAACTCGTTAGCTCCTCTTCTATGGCCAATGCTTCTTCCGTTCAAATCGAGTTCGACTTCGATACGGACATGGATCGAGCAGAAGATGAAGTAAAAGAGGCTTTAGAGGATTTAAGCTTACCAGACGGTGTAAGTAACCCAGATGTTTCAAGATTAAGTCTAAATGCCTTCCCTGTCATGGCATTAAGCGTTAGTAATCCAGACTTATCCTTGGAAGAACTTACGACAGAAGTGGAAGAAAATGTACTACCAGTCTTAGAAGGCGTTGACGGTGTTGCAGACGTTCAAGTGTCTGGTCAACAAGTTCAAGAAGTAAGTATGAAGTTTGACCAAGAGGCATTAGCTCAATATGGATTAACAGAAGATACGGTTAAACAAATCATTCAAGGATCGAATGTATCCTTCCCACTAGGCTTAACAAACTTCGATGGTGAAGTTAAAAATCTAGTAATTGACGGAAATGTAGCGTCCGTTGAAGATTTTAAAAACATTCAAATTCCAATCACCCCTTCTCAGTCTGCAAATCAAGGGCAAGCAGGTGCTACTACGCAAGGCCAACAACAAGGCCAAGCAGGTGGCGCACAACAAGCACAAGCTTCTATGAAGCTCCCAACTGTTGCCTTGGAAGATTTAGCAGCCATTGAAGTAGTGAGTGAATCAGAGTCTATCTCTCGCACAAACGGAGAAGAATCCATTGGGATTCAAATTGTAAAAGCTTCCGACGCAAACACTGTCGAGGTTGTAAATGGGGTTAAAGATAAAATTGGTGATTTCGAAGACGATTTAGGATTAACGGTTACCTCCACATTTGACCAAGGGGAACCAATTGAGGAATCCGTAAGCACGATGCTTAATAAAGCACTTTTTGGAGCCTTGTTTGCGGTTATCATTATCCTTGTTTTCTTAAGAAGCTTTAAGACGACGATTATTTCCGTTATTTCCATTCCGCTATCGCTATTAATGGCAATCTTGTTGTTACATCAAATGGATATTACGTTAAATATCATGACATTAGGGGCACTAACCGTAGCCATTGGTCGTGTTATTGACGACTCTATTGTGGTTATCGAAAATATCTATCGAAGAATGGCGCTCAAAGGGGAGCAATTAAAAGGAAAAGAATTAATCAGGGAAGCAACAAGAGAAATGTTTATCCCAATATGTTCTTCGACTATTGTTACCATCGCTGTATTCCTACCGTTAGGATTAGTTAGCGGTCAAGTCGGAGAAATGTTCTTACCGTTTGCCCTAGCTGTTGTATTCGCATTATTAGCATCCTTGCTTGTAGCCATTACAATCGTGCCGATGCTTGCCCACACTTTATTTAAGAAACGCTTAGAACAAGGCTCTTTAGAAGTAGCGACTGTTCATGAAGAAAAACCAAGTAAGTTAGCTAACTTCTATAAGAGAATACTAGATTGGGCACTGAACCATAAGTGGATAACATTTGGTAGTGCTGTTGTAGTACTAGTAGCAAGTTTATTTTTAGTTCCTATTATCGGAGTAAGCTTCTTACCATCTGACGAACAAAAAATGGTCGTTGCGACTTATAGTCCGGAACCAGGACAAACGAGAGAAGATGTTCAAGCAATAGCTAGTGATGCGGAAGAATTCTTCAGTGGCCGAGATGGTGTTACAACCTATCAGTACTCCATCGGTAACGGTGGCTCCATGTCCATGATGGGGATGGGTAATGATAATTCGGCTCTATTCTTCGTGGAATATGCCGATGACTATGAAAACTTTAGTGAAGAAAGCTCTACCGTGATTGACAAATTAAATGAAACAACGGAAAAAGGAGAATGGGGAACTATTGATTTCGCTACTACAGGTGGTAGCAGTCTTGAATTGTTCGTTTACGGGGACAATCTAGAAGAAATTCAATCCGCTGTTGATGAAATTCTGCCGATTATGGAAGATAGAGACGACCTTGAAAACGTAGAATCTAGTCTTTCAGAGGCTTATGATCAATATACACTGGTTGCGAACCAAGATTCATTAAGTCAATACGGATTAACAGCTGCTCAAATTGGTATGAACTTAAATAGTACTGGTGATGCAGAAGTACTAACAACTGTTAAACATGACGGTGAAGACATCAATGTATATGTGGAAGTAGAAGAAAAAGCATATGAAAGCATTGAAGATGTAAAAAATACAGAAATTCAAACTCCACTAGGAACTACAGTCAAAGTAGAAGATGTCATGGATGTAGAGGAAGAAAAATCTCCGGACACGATTTCTCGACGAAATGGAGATATGTATGCATCGGTATCAGCTGAGGTGCTTTCTAACGATGTAGCTGCGGTTTCTACAGAAGTAAATGAAAAAGTTCGAGATTTAGATTTAGATGGGGTCCGAGTTGAATTCGGTGGGGTTACCGAACAAATCAATGAATCCTTTACACAATTAGGTTTAGCAATGCTCGCTGCAATTGCAATCGTGTACTTTGTACTTGTCGTAACCTTTGGTGGTGCCTTGGCTCCATTTGCGATTTTATTCTCCTTACCGTTTACGATTATCGGTGGATTAGTCGCACTATGGATTGCAGGGGAACCGCTCAGTGTGTCTGCGATGATTGGGGCATTAATGCTGATTGGTATCGTTGTAACGAACGCAATCGTACTTATCGACCGAGTCATCCATAAAGAAAAAGAAGGACTTTCCACTCGCGAAGCGTTATTAGAAGCTGGGGTAACTCGTTTACGTCCAATCTTAATGACAGCTATCGCAACAGTTGGAGCGCTCATCCCATTAGCAATCGGTGCTGAAGGTGGCGGTCTAATCTCGAAAGGATTAGGTGTAACCGTTATTGGTGGGTTAACCAGCTCTACCATACTAACACTTGTTATCGTACCAATTGTGTACGAAGTAACAACGAAATTAAGTCGTAAGAACAAAAAAGCTTAATCGTAACAAATTCGGCCCTTGCAACTAAATGTGCAAGGGCCGAATCTTTTGTAGAAAACAAAGGGTGTACCTTGGTTAGATACACCCTTTCCTCATTATTCTAATAGCTTTAATGAACCATTAAGATCTTTCAAGATGGACTGCATCATATTTTTTGGAAGATCTAACGATAATAAGTCTCCTAGCTCTTCTTCTTCATTCACTTTCTTTAACTGGTTCACTTCTTTATGGATGCTTTCCATCTTTTTATCTAATTCTGCAGCGGAAAATGCCGCATCCTTTAGATCCTTCTTTAATCTATCCGGAATATCCTTATTGTATTTATAGAAAATTTTATGCTCTAAGCTTGCCCAGAAATCCATGGCTATCGTACGTATTTGTAGCTCAACATATACTTCTTCTTCACGATCCGACATAAATACAGGAATTTTTAAGATAAGGTGCAAGCTTTGATATCCATTCGGTTTCGGATTTTTTATATAATCCTTTCGATCAACTAACTCCACATCCTTTTGATTCTCGATCATTTCACTAATACGATAAATATCACTAATAAACGAACAGGAAATTCTAATTCCAGCTATATCCTTGATGTTTTCTTTTATTTCAGGTAGTGAAAAATCAATATTTTTTCTAATTACTTTCTGTAAAATACTCTCGGGTGATTTTAACCTAGAACTACAATGCTCGATTGGATTGTAGTCATGGACATATTGAAACTCTTCCTGTAAGATATTAATTTTTGTATTTAGCTCATCCATAGCAAACTTATACACCATCGTAAACCTCGTAAGTTCGTTGATAGCATCTTTAAACTGCGATAAGTAATTCTGACTTAATAGACTCATTATTAATAGGACTCCTTCTTCGACATCATTTAGACCTCTTGTTTTATCCTACTTATCATGTTAGCACACTTTCAGACCAGAATTCTTTTCAATTCTGTGGAATTTTTGTGGTATGGTGCCTGTCACTTGTCGAATTTTCTTTATTTTTCACAAAAAAATAACCAACTCCTTCATACAGAATTGGTTTACATCTCTTTAATTTTCGCGTCTTTGTTTAAGGAATACAAGAGCAAAATGAATGAGCAAGCCGATAGCAAAACCAACGACAATTCCTAATAGGTCTACTTCGGAAAAAAAACCATTTTCTCCAATCTCAATAGAGAATATGGGCATCCCGAACACCATTGGCTTTGTACTGAATTCCGATATTCCAAATGCAATCAAAACAAGAGGAGTTATAAAAAGTAACATTACACCGAGTATTGCAGAAGCCAATCCATTCTTCATTGCATGGAGGACATGTGCCATGTAATTTCCCCTCCTATATACAGGAAATTCATTACAATTATTATATTATAAACCGCTTGTATAAAACAAGGTGCCTGTCACTTGTCGAATTCGACAAGTGACAGGCACCTGCACTCTTTATTGTCTTTTCTTTGTTTTTTTATTATGTGCTTTTTCCATTGCGGTTAATGGTTCATTCGCTGCCTCATGATCAAATTGTCTGGATAGTTTTTTGCGGACTGCTTGTTCATCACTAGGGCCACTTGTTAATCTGTCTTTTTTACGATCTGCCATTCCAATCACCTCCAATTGTTAGTTTGGCTTAGACGTTATCACAGTATGTACAAAGGAAAGCCAACTAGAGATGATTTGAGAAAATATCCCGTTCTACGAGGATTTTATCTTCTAAACGTTTTTCTAGAAGTACGAACGAATAGCCGATCCAAAACAACAGCAAGAAAAGCAACCCCAACCATTGCAGCAACCATCCGTAGCACGTTCCAATAGGACATTTCATTGTGAACCACATATGTTTTAATTTCTCCCCACGTGTACGTACTATCACTTAGGAAGGTAATTTCGGATTCATTTTTTTCCTCATCATTAGTAACTAACACATCATACTCTTCCAAATTATTATTGTCATAAAACGGGATGTTTCCGTAGGCAAGGCTAATCGATAATGGAATCATACCGAAGACAATGACCACTACGGCAAGAAAAAGCACAACCTTCTTTTTCTTATTCATCGCTTCTGCACCTCCATTACTAGTATATTTACCTCCCTGTTTCTTTTATGTTTAAATAATGAAACAACCTGATAAGTTGAATAAAAGGTCTTATTCTTTCTCATCTTAAGTCTGAGGTGAACACTACATGAATCGTGCAATAGCAACTGCATTAATCGGAATAGGCACAGCACAATTTTTAAAAGTACCCTTGCATTATATGGAAACGGGGAAATGGGACTGGAAAAAACTTTATGGCTCTGGAGACATGCCGAGCTCGCACTCATCTGCTGTCACATCTCTCACCACGTATGTTGCGTTGAAAAAGGGCGTACGGTCCGTTGACTTTGGAATAAGTAGTATTTTCAGTATCATTGTTATGTATGATGCAATGGGCATTCGCTGGCAAGCTGGTGAAATTGCCATAGCGGTAAACGACATGAATGAACAAATGGAAAAGCTTGCACATGAACACCCTGGCTTCTATCATAAAAAGCGAGAAAAAGAGCTAAAAGAAATGTTAGGACACTTGCCAATTGAAGTGGCTGGTGGAGCTGTTTTAGGTGCAGCGATTGGCGCCATTAGTTATCTTGTCGAATCGAAGAAATAACGAAAAGGTGGACCTTAATCGGACAACACTTTAAGGTTTGAGCATATTCTTATCTTCCCTCCCATATCATCTGCTACAATACATGTATCTTGAAATCGAGGTGTTGACTATGAAAGTTGAAGTTTGGTCGGATTTTGTATGTCCGTTTTGCTATATTGGAAAAAGAAGATTAGAGCAAGCATTAGAGCAGCTTCCTTTTAAGGATCAGGTGAATGTCGAGTTTAAAAGCTTCCAACTTGATCCAACTACGCCAGCCTATACAGACAAACATATATACGAGTCCTTAGCTGCTAAATTCGGCACAACGATAGACCAAGTGAAAGAAATGAATAAGGGGCTAATCCAACAAGCTGCTGAAATTGGCTTAATTTATAATTACGATGATATGAAACCAACTAATACATTTGATGCTCATCGACTTGCGAAATATGCAAAAACGGTTGGCAAAGAAGCTGAGTTAACGGAAAAACTCCTTCATGCTTATTTCACAGATAATAAAAACGTAGGAGATACCGATACGTTAGCAGAGCTTGCGGAAACAGTTGGCATGGACAAGGAAAAAGCGTTGGAAACTTTACAAGATAAATCAGCGTATGCAGATGATGTTAAAACGGACGAAAGCACAGCTCGACAAATTGGAGTAACTGGTGTTCCGTTTTTTGTTCTTAACAATAAATATGCCATCTCTGGTGCACAACCATTAGAAACATTTACAAATGCGCTTCAAAAAGTGTGGGACGAAGAGAACCCAAAGCCACAGTTTGAAGACCTTTCTGGAAATGGTGATGGTGGAGTATGTACAGACGATAGTTGTGCTGTCCCCACAGACAAAAATTAAAGTAGTTCCTTTTATAAAAGTAGTTCATCCAGCTCTACGATGCTAGGATGAACTACTTTTTTTCATTAATAGAAACTTGATTCCCTATTACGGTTTTGGAGACTGCTTGTTTAAAAAATGTTTTAATGCACCTAACATCCCAGCATCATTCTTATGCTTGCATCGTACGATTGGAGTACGAAAATTCTCCCAGAATTCCAGGGTCTCCAATTGCTTTTCTAGTCGCTCTAACAGATGTTCTTGTACGCTTACCCCACCACCTATCAGAATTTTCTCTGGGTTCAGGGTAACTGCCAAATTGTAAATACCGCAGCTAATGTAGGATAACCAGTCACTAATTAATGCATCCACGCTTTCGTCATGAAGAGCTTCCTGAAATATAACCTGTCCTTCTATTTTTGCATCAGAGTCGATACCTTTCCACTCCTTGTATGCTTCAATCAAGCTCTTGGTAGAACCATTATGGTGCCATATATCCTTTCCTTCACGATTCTTTTGGGTAACCATAAATCCGAACTCCCCACCTCTAAAGGAATGACCATGAACGATATCGCCGTTTAACACGATTCCTCCACCAATACCGGTTCCAATTGTGACACATATAAAGTTCTTACTATCTTGCGCGTTCCCATTTAACATTTCTGCTAAAGCGACACAATTCCCGTCATTCTCTATTTCAACTGGCAAGTCTACTCTATCTTGTAATATCGTTTTTAAATTTTTGCCTTCTAACGCAGTAACGCTACCTGCTGTTTCGGCATAGCCTGTTTCCGTATTAATAAACCCAGGCATACTGACTCCAATTCCCTTCACGTTGTGAACAGATTGGTAATGGGCAATCGTGGAAATCATGTCCGATAGGAATGCATGCAAATCCGTTGCTGATGTATCGTATTGACATTTTTCAAGCACCATTCCATCTTCCGTCAATAGGGAATGCTTTACCTTTGTCCCACCGATATCAAACGCAATAAACGTAGCCATATTATTCCCTCCTCCCCATTCTAGAAAGCTAAATCCTCTCCATTTGTGCGAATCACTTTTTGGTACCAATGGAACGACTTCTTCTTCCTTCTTTCTAATGTACCTGTGCCATCATTGTTGCGATCCACATATATAAATCCGTAGCGTTTTTTCATTTCACCTGTTGTAAAGGATACAACATCAATGCATCCCCACGCAGTATAGCCCATCACGTCCACGCCATCTATCTCGATTGCCTTCTTCATCTCTTTGATATGATTGGCTAAATAATCTATGCGATAGTCATCCTGTACAGATCCGTCCTCTTCGATGACATCGATTGCTCCAAAGCCATTTTCTACAATAAAAAGAGGAAGCTCATACCGCTCATATAACGTGACAAGTGTATATCTTAAGCCGACTGGGTCTATTTGCCATCCCCAATCACTCGCTTTCACATACGGGTTTGGAACCGAATGCTTAGACGCACCATCTGTTGATGTACTAGTATCTGTCTCGGCATCTGCTTTGACTGCGTTTGACATGTAATAGCTTAGTCCAATAAAATCAACGGTCCCTTCCAGTAAAATCTGGCTGTCCGCTTGTTCCATATGTATCTGGTATCCCTTACGCTCCCACTCTTTTAACACATAGCTCGGATAATAGCCTCGCACGTGGACATCTGGAAAAAAGAATCTCTCATGCATGGACTCTGTCGCAATCATGATATCATCAGGGTTACAAGAGTATGGATAGAAAGGTACAAATGCGATCATACACCCGATTTGAAAATCCGGATTGATTGCTTTTCTTTTTTTAACAATAAGTGCACTTGCTACTAATTCATGATGGGCAACCTGATACATCATTTCTTCTTTATTTTCATATTCGGAGAACCTGACCCCAGAACACGTCCATCCAAAAATATCGGATGACGTATTCGTTTGATTGTTAATTTCATTAAAGGTCATCCAATACTTTACTTTATCTTTGTACCTTTCCATTACCGTCACAGCATATCGAACGAATAAATCAACGACCTTTCGATTCGCAAATCCACCATACTCTTTCGCAAGGTGATAGGGCATTTCAAAATGACTCAGCGTGATGACCGGTTCTATCCCATGCTTTAACAATTCGTCGAATAGATCATCATAAAACTGCAATCCTTCTTCATTCGGCTCTTCTTCATCCCCTTTCGGAAAAATTCTTGTCCAATTGATACTAGTGCGAAAGCATTTAAACCCCATTTCGGCAAAAAGCGCAATATCTTGTTTATACTTCCCATAAAAATTAATGGCTTCATGATTCGGGTAGTATTCCCCTTCCAAAACTCCATCCGTAATTTTTCTTGGAACGCCCTTGGTCCCAGCCGTCATCACGTCAACAATACTCGGCCCTTTTCCTCCTTTATTCCAGCCACCTTCTAATTGATGCGCGGCAACCGCACCACCCCATAAAAACTGCTTTGGCGACATATATTCTCCTCCTTCAACTTCAGTTGTATCTACAAAGAGCTGCCAGATATGCTCTAACAGCTCTTATTTCACGCTGGATTATAGGTTAATTCTAGCTTTTTCAAAGCAATATTTACTCGATACATAGCAATAAAGCTAACAATACTACCAGAGAAAAACGGAATCGTAGCTGGAATATATACCATAACTTCATACATGAGCCAGATACTCGCCCCAATGATAACCATGGACAAAGGTGAGCTCACCCCTAAATGGATCGCATATTTAATCGATTGAATCACCGTTAATTCAAAATGGACAAACACCGGAAAAATTGTAAATAAAAGGACCAAATAAATGGCAGTTAACAAAAGTAATATTCCGGAAAGCATACTTGATATAGTCCCACTAAATTGGCCAATGAATAGAAAATCTAAATAAAGGAGACATCCACCGATGAAAAGTAAAATAAAAAGAAGGTTCGCTTTCCAATAGTCCTTTTTAAAAGCTTCCAAGAACGTTCTAAAAACGCGAATATCTTCATCGTGGTTTAACCATTTACGGATTACCGTAAACATGGAGGAAGTAGCAGGTCCAATTCCGAATAAAAGAAGACCAAGTAAACTAAATCCAAGCCAGAGTAAATTCACATACACAAGCCGCGTCACCCATTCACATATTCGATACAACCATCCCGTTCCACTTCCTATTAGCACGGCCATCTCCTCCTTTAACCTATCCTTTAATAGAACCAGCCATTAGCCCTTTGTTAATTTCATCTGTAAAGAATAAGTACATAATAATAGATGGGATTGCGATCAAAGACATAACTGCAAATTGTGCTCCGTAATTAGAAGAATACTGGCCGACAAACTGAATAATTGAAAACGGTAGTGTTTTGAACGTATCCTCCGTTATAAACGTGTAGGCCATAATAAATTCATTCCAGCAATTAATGAAGTTTACGACACTTATCGTAGCAATGGCTGGCTTTGTTATCGGAAAAATAACCTTAAATAATATTCGCCAAATGCCTGCACCATCCATAACTGCAGCTTCCTCAATTGAGCGTGGAATCGTCTCCATAAATCCGGTCACAATGAACATGCTAATCGGAATATTAAAAGCTGTATATGGTAAGATCAAAGCCCAATAACTATTTAACATTCCTACTTCATTAAAGATAATAAAATTCGGAAGTAGCGTAGCATGAATGGGAATCATCATTCCTAGTAAAATAATGTTTAAGAACAAGGCACTAAAACGCCATTTCATTCTAGTAAACGCATAGGCAAGTAAAATCGATACAAATGCAGTTAACGCGACAGATACGAATGTAACCAATACACTATTAAAGAAATAGGGGAGTACATTCCCTTGTGTAAATGCACTTATATAGGTTTCCCATTCTGGTGGAGATGGAATTTGTAAAATAGCATCACCAAAGAACTCCCCACTGTTAAGTAGCGAATAATCGAATAGCCATAGCAACGGAAACAACTGCAGGAACCCTACAATCGCCATGAAGATATAGAGTATTATTTTTCCTAGACTAAGAGATTTCTTTTCCTTCTTACGAATAACAGATATGTTCGGTGTTGTATTTAATTGCTTTTCCATTAATATTCACCAACATCTCTTTTTAAAAATTTGTTTAAAACAACTGTGATGATTAAAACAACAATGACAAATATGACGGATATCGCATTCCCATATCCATATTGAGCAGATGAGAAAGCAGTTTGATATAAATAGTTTCCTAAAAGTTGTGTACTATTTCCCGGACCACCATCTGTCATCAAGTACACCACTTCCATTTGCTTCAAACAAGATATAACTGCAATAATAATAGCAACACGCATCATGGGAGCAAGCAGTGGAATAACAACCTTCACATATAATTGGAATGGATTAGCTCCATCTATTTTTGCTGCTTCATAAAGTTCATCCGGAACGCCTTTTACCCCAGCATAATAAAGTAAAAACGCATATCCAAAGCCTTGCCACATTGTCACTACAATAATCGACCAGATAGCTAAATTAGGGTTTCCTAACCAATCCTGTGTCCAGGAGGATAACCCAATTGCTTCCAGAACATTGTTAAGCACTCCGTATTGCGGATTATAGATACTTGCCCACAGCTTTGCCGTTACAACAATGGATATAATTGCAGGAATAAATAACACTGTTCGTAAAACCTTTTCCCATCTTCCACAATGTGTAATGAGAATCGACAAGAAAATGGCAATCGGGTGTTGAATCACAATCGTTGCAACGGTTAGAAGAAGAGCGTTTATAAGAGAGGTTCTAAAGACTTCATCGTTCATAATAATAGTTTTAAAATTCTCAAACCCTATGAAATTGTAATCCCCTATACCGCCCCAGTCAGTAAATCCATAATAAATACTCATCCCAATTGGAAAAATAATCATCGAAATAAGGATGAGAAAGCCAGGTGCGACTAAGAAAAATATCGATCTTTTGCTGGACATCAATTGATTCATGACTAGCCCTCTTTTCCTTCCTAAATCTTCTGAATATGGAAGATGATGGGCACATGTGCACCATCACCTTCCGATTTCACTATTATTCAGATGCTTCGCGAGCTTTCTTTGCAGCAGCATCTAATTCTTCACCAAATTCTTTTGGAGTAATTTCTCCAGTGAATAGCTCTTGGTGCAACGTCATAATCGTTTCTTTAAATTCAGGAGTAGAATCATCTAAAATTGGCGTACCACTTGCAGATGTTACACTGTTAAAAATGTCCACCATCTCTTTTTGGAGCTGAGATTCCTCTCCAGTTAAGTAATCTTCAAAGTTCTGTGCAGGCATCCCTGCTCCACTTTGCCATACAAGTTTTGGCCAGTTATCTGGTTCAAAGAAATATTGAAGGAATTTTACAGCCTCCTCTTTATGTTCAGAGTTCTCAGATACGGCATAGCCCCCGCCTTGATAAATCACAAGATCACCAGCTTCTGCTTTATCTGAGACTGGGTAGTTAATAACGCCTACATTTTCTCTAAAGCTTTCAGGGAAGTTTTCATCTGTAGCTAATCCCATTTCCCATGCACCCATTAAGTACATGGCTGCTTTTTCTTGACCAAATAAGTTTCGTGCTGTTCCATAGTCTGCTGTTAAATAGCCATCCGCAAATACACCTTCATCAACCATTTTTTTCATTTTTTCTGCAGCATCGATGACAGCAGGGTCTGTATAGGAAGCGTCACCAGCTAGCGCATCATCCATTAAGTCAAAGCTTCCTGTTTCACGCTGTAACGTATAATCAAACCACATTGGGAATGTCCAGCCATCCATACCGTTAATCGCTACTGGATTAATACCAAGTTCACGGAATTTCTTAGATACCTCAATTAAATCCTTTTCTGTTTTCGGAGGCTCTAGGCCATTCTCTTCAAAAAGACGTTTGTTGTAGAAAAGCGGTAAAAAGTCTGTGTTTTTCGGAACACCGTACAACTTCCCATCTTTAGAAAAGCCATCAAAAGAGCCTTCAATAAATCCTTTATCTTCAAAATCAGCAGCATCCAATTCATGCAATAAGCCGTTGTCAATTAAAGGAGCAATGAAAGAAGACTGTCCCCACGCTTGAATAATATCTGGTAATTTATTCGTAGATGAATAGATTTTGATTTTGTCCTTATACGGTTCATCTTGAAGCGCTTCCACTTCAATTTTTACATTAGGGTTTTCTTCCATGTATGCATCGATGATTTGTTGCTCCACTCCACCCATTCCTGTTTCACGATCCGGAAGAGCAGTGAAAAAGCTTAACGTAACTTGTTCTCCATCTCCGGAACCTCCACTATTACTTTCTCCCTTAGAGCTTGAATCTTCACTACATGCGACTAAACTAATCGAGACAATAAAAGCGAATATCAGTAATAAAAATGATTTTTTCATCTTTCCCCCACCTTTTTTGTTTTTGTTTCGCTTTCCACTTATAAGTCTATGGATGGATTGATTTTAAAACAATGTAGCATTTTTTAGAAACCGTTTACATTTTTTATAGGATTTTTGAACTATCTATTTATTTTCTATAATTATAGTATACTAGCATCAGCAGAATGAAAGCGTTATCCTTTTAAGGTGACGTATTTTTGCGTGGTACCATATCGAGGAATGAGGCACACATAATGAAGAAAAGAAGAATCCTTACTTCTTATTTAGATCTACCTGTTCGATTCAAAATCTTACTCTGGTTTATTCCTTTATTATTAATTACCGTCGCTATTACAGGCTGGTATTCTTATTACACAGCCAAAAATCAAGTACTAGAAAAAATTAATCGAGCCCAGCTTGAATACACAAATCAAATCAGTAACCAATTAGATTACATTACAACCGATGCTGTTGACTTTACGAACTACTTATTTCTGCTGTCTAGTGTTCAACAGTTTTTAAATCCAATTACAGAGGATGACTCTATTTCAAGACGGAAGCAAATTAACGAAATAGTGTCTAGTCTTTTAGTGAATCAACGAGACTTTCAATCTCTCGTGTTATATGGATTTAATGAAGAGGTACCTCCACTAGCAATCAACCAAACTGGTGTGACAAGTGCAATGCCTTTCTCTGCGTTCCAACAAACAGAGCATTACAAACGCGCCATTGAACAAGCAGGTAATCCATCCTGGACGTTACTTATGAACGATGCTCCTCTGTTTGAAGGAGATAACCGAACCAAGATTATTTTAACAAGGGTGATTAAAAATTCTTATACACTGAAGGATTTAGGCATTGTAGTGATTGGAGTCAATGAAGAAACATTGCGGAGAAAATATACGAACGGATTAAGCAATAATGCCCAATTATTTATTGTTCATGAGGACAACAAAGTTATAACGTCCACCGATAGCAAATGGATTGGGGCACACATTGCTGATATCCCGTACTTTACCGAGAAGGCAAACAACTCCATTTCTGTAAGCAGCAATAAATGGATGTTAGCAAGCTCTAAATCAGAGAATGACTGGAATGTATTACTCCTACAACCGAGGAACGAGTTACTTACGGAGTTAAATACCATTAAAATATGGACACTTCTTGTAACCGCTTTATGCTTCTTTATGGGAGTGTGGTTCTCCTGGTATGTATCGTCCGTTATTACAAAGCCCTTAAAAAAACTAACCAAATCAATCTATCAGCTGCAAAAGGGAGATTTTACACAGCAAGTGTCCTTTCGAGGCAAGGATGAAGTCGGTGAATTGGGACGCGGCTATGATGTAATGGTCCAACAGATCAAACGACTGATAGACGATGTCTTTCGCACCCAACTAAGTCGAAAAGAAGCCGAATTAAAAACGTTACAAGCTCAGATTCACCCCCATTTTTTATACAATACACTCGACACCATCTTTTGGAAAGCACAGCAAAAGAATCAAAGGGACATCGCTGATTTGATTTACTCGCTGTCACAATTTTTTCGACTAAGCTTGAGTGATGGGAAAGAATTTGTAACCGTTGGACATGAACTACTGCTAATAGAAAATTACTTAATCATTCAAAAGAATCGATTTACCAATAAATTCACCTATGAAATCCAAGCAAACGAAGAGACAAAAGCAATTCCCATTCCTAAGCTATTAATTCAACCGCTTGTTGAAAATGCGGTTCTGCACGGCTTAGAGGGTATTGAGGATAATGGGTTCATTTATATTCAAATTGCTCAAGAGGAACATTTCTTAAACATTGAGGTCGTGGATAATGGTATCGGAATAGAATTACACAA